>JBKJRJ010000422.1:0-7789 GCA_046594705.1 Vicinamibacterales bacterium | reverse complement strand
CGATTTCTCACGACCGCCCCCCCCAGTTTCTTGCTGGCGACGATGCCGAGACGGCTGTCGGGGCCGGAGGCGGGGGCGGCGATGATCGTGAGGTGGCGGCCATGTGCCCTGCGACCGGCGTCGAACACGCGCTGGAACTCCCCGCGGCGGCGGATCCGCCGCTCGGGTGGCAGAGCATTGGACGGCATTGGATGATTCTTGCCGGAAGCAGTTTGCAGTTCGCGGTGTGCAGCAACGGCGGTGCTGCGGACTGTGAACGTCTTACCGCGACGCGGTGACGGCGAGGCGCTTTCGCCCCTTCGCCCGCCGGCGCGCCAGGACCTGCCGGCCCTTCTTGGTCGCCATACGGACCAGGAATCCGTGGGTCCGCTTCCGGTGCCGCCGGTTCGGCTGAAAAGTGCGTACGCCCTTCGCCATGACTTGTGAAACCTCTGTAGCGGAACTACTCGAACAGGGAAACTCAAATAATAGCGAACCCGGGAGGGGGGTGTCAACGCGTGATTGTCAGGGGCGGCAAACGCATGGTACAGTCCTTCCCCCGCGACGTTCTCGATCCCGCGGACATAGGGTCTCCCCCCGAAGATTTCCACAACTGTGGAAAAAAGTGTGGAAAAGCACAGGGGCGAAAGTCGCTAACCCCTTGTAACTGCCGGGTAAACGGCCTGAACAGATTCCCGGCTCCCTGTAGGTCATGAGTTCCCAGAGGGCGAAAGGTCGCAGAAAACGCAGCAAATGCCCCCCGTTAACATCTGGGACCAGGTCCTCGCCCGTATCGAGACGAAGGTCAACCGGCACAGCTTCTACACGTGGTTCAAGCCGACGGGTTTCGTGTCCGATCGGGACGGATCCCTCCGTGTGCGGGTGCCGAACGCGCTTTTCCGCGACTGGCTCACCAAGCACTACACGGCCGTGATCGGGGAGGCGTTGGCCGAGGTTCAACGCCCGGGCGCCCCGGTGGTGTTCGTGACCGATGATGTCGACGTGACGCCGGTCCCCGAGGCGCCCAGTCCGGAGCCGGCCGTGGTTGAGGAGGCGGCGCCCGAGGGCGACGACCTTGGCATCCTCAGCCCGCGCTATTCGTTCGACACCTTCATCGTCGGCACCTCGAACCAGTTCGCCCACGCGGCCTGCCGCGCGGTCGCCGAGGCGCCGTCGCGCTCGTATAACCCGCTGTTCATTTATGGCGGGGTCGGGCTGGGCAAGACGCACCTGATGCACGCCATCGGGCACTACGTCGTCACGCATCTCAAGAACCTGCAGCTCACCTACATTTCGTCCGAGCGGTTCATGAACGAGATGATCAACGCCGTCCGCTACGACCGGATTCTCGACTTCCGCGAGCGCTACCGCAGCGTCGACGTGCTGCTGGTGGACGATGTGCAGTTCCTGGCGGGGAAGGAAGGCACACAGACCGAGTTCTTCCATACCTTCAATGCGCTCTACGACTCGCAGAAACAGATCGTCATCAGCAGCGATTGTCCGCCGCACGAGATTCCGCAGTTGGAGGAGCGCCTCCGATCGCGTTTCGAATGGGGACTGATCGCCGACATTCAGGCGCCAGATCTCGAGACCAAGACCGCCATCCTGAAGCGCAAGGCCGAGAGCGAAGGCATCACGCTTGCCGACAACGTCGCGATGTACATCGCCGGGAAGATCAAGTCGAACATTCGCGAACTCGAAGGCTCCCTCATCCGGCTGGTGGCCTACGCCTCACTGACCGGGCGGGAGATCACGCTGGCGCTGGCCCAGGATGTCCTGCGCAACGTGTTGCAGAACGACGACCGCGCCGTGACGATTGAAAGTGTGCAGAAGGCCGTGGCCGACCGTTATTCGCTCAAGGTGACCGAGCTGAAGTCGAAGAACAATTCGAAGTCGGTGGCGCTGCCACGGCAGATCGCGATGTATCTGTGCAAGAACCTGACGAACGCGTCGCTGCCCGAAATCGGGCGCAGCTTCGGCGGCAAGCACCATTCGACCGTGATTCATTCCATCCGCAAGATTGACAATCTGCGATCGACGGACGGCGATTTCAACACGGTTATCAACAACCTGCTCGAATCGTTCAGGTGAGGCGGACCGCAATTTCCACATCGATCCGGCGATTTCGACTGTGCACGGATTGTGGGTTCTGAAGGGTCCGAAAACGTCCACACGGGCTGTCGAAAAAACCCGCCGTGGTACCCCAGCCTTGTCCACAGCCTAAATTACAGATTCTGAACGACTAACAGTCAGAAAATGGGTTATCCGCAGCACCTATTTACTGTTATAATTCTTTGTACCCTTTTTCTCTCCTCTAAATACAGAGATCACAACCAATGGAACTGGTCGTCCGCAAGACCGATCTTCTTCGCGAGCTACAGCTCTTCCAGGGCATCGTCGAACGGAAGAACACGATTCCGATCCTCGCGAATGTGCTGCTCGAGGCCACCGGCGCGGAAGTGAAGATGCTGGCGACCGATCTCGAGGTGGGTCTCCGCAGCAAGTGCCCGGCGACCGTCGCGAAGGGGGGATCGCTTACGCTCCCCGCGAAGAAGCTGTACGAAATCGTCAAGGCGCTGCCTGAGACCGACGTGAGGATCGAGGAGGACAAGGGCGGCGTCAAGGTCGCGGCGGACCGGTTCGATTCGCGGATGCAGACGCTGCCGCGCGAGGACTTCCCGACCCTGCCGGATCCCTCCGGGACGGCCACCACCGCGCTGCCGCGCGAGGCGCTGCGGCAGATGATTTCGAAGACGCAGTTCGCGATCACCGGCGAAGACACGCGCTACTTCCTGAACGGCGCGCTTTTCCTGCAGCGCCCCGATTCGCTCGGCCTGGTCTCCACCGACGGCCATCGCCTGGCGCACATCTCGGTGGCGCGCGAAGGGGTCAAGGACAAGGCGCCCAAGGGGGCCGACGGCGCCACCGACGAACAGCGCGTGATCCTGCCGCGCAAGACGCTGCTCGAGCTCGGGCGCCTGCTGGGAGAAGGGGAAGGGGACGTCGTCTACGAGCGCGGCGAGAACCACCTGTTCTTCACGCTGGGCGAGCGACTGCTCATTTCGCGGATGATCGACGGGCAGTTCCCGGCATTCGAACGCGTCATCCCGAAGAACAACGACAAGCGGGTCGAGTTCGATCGCGATCGCCTGACGGCGGCGGTCAAGCGTGTCGCCCTGTTGTCGAACGAGCGCTCGCGCGCGGTGAAGGTGCAAATCGACAAAGGCAAGGTCGAGATCGCATCGAGCAGTCCCGAGTTCGGCGAGGCGAAGGAAGTGCTGATGGTGGATTACGCCGGCGCGCCGGTCACCATCTGCTTCAACGCGCAGTACGTGCTCGACTTCCTCGGGGTGGTCGAGACCGACACCGTGTCGCTCGACTTCAAGGACGAGATGAGCCAGGCCGTGCTCAAGCCGGTCGGCGCCGAGGGTTACGACTACACCTACGTCATCATGCCGATGCGGATCTGAGCGTTATTCCTGAATGGACCAGTTGAACGACACCAACCAGCAGCCTCACGACCCGGAAGCCGTGTCGCCTGCCGAACAGCCCGAAACTGCGTCCGGCGTGAACGGTAACGGCAACAGCGCGGATTACGGCGCCGCCCAGATCAAGGTGCTCGAAGGACTCGAAGCGGTCCGCAAGCGCCCGGCCATGTACATCGGGTCCACCGGCGCCCCCGGGCTCCATCATCTGGTCTACGAAATCGTCGACAACTCGATCGACGAGGCCCTGGCGGGGCACTGCGACCAGATCAACGTCACCATCCACATCGACAACTCCGTCACGGTGATCGACAACGGCCGCGGCATCCCGGTCGATCTGCACGAGAGCGGCAAGTCGGCGGCCGAAGTGGTCCTGACGGTGCTGCACGCCGGCGGCAAATTCGACAACGACAGCTACAAGGTTTCGGGCGGTCTGCACGGCGTCGGCGTCTCGGTGGTCAACGCGCTGTCCGAGCTGCTCGAGCTGGAAATCTGGCGCAACGGCCAGGTCTACCAGCAGACCTACGAACGCGGCGTGCCGACCGCCGATCTGGAGGTGGCCGGCACCACCAAGAAACGCGGCACCAAGGTCACCTTCAAGCCCGACGTCCAGATTTTCGAGACCACCGAATACAGCTTCGACACGCTGGCGACCCGCCTGCGCGAGCTCGCCTTCCTCAATGGCGGCGTCACCATCACGATCGACGACGAGCGCGACGGCAAGTCGCACACCTTCCTCTACGCCGGCGGCATCGTCTCGTTCGTCGAGTACCTGAATCAGAACAAGGCCTCGGTCAACGAGAAACCGATCTACTCGCACGGCGAGAAGGACGGCATCGATGTCGAGATCGCGATGCAGTGGAACGACAGCTATGCCGAGACGCTCTACTCGTTTGCCAACAACATCAACACGCATGAAGGCGGCACCCATCTGTCGGGGTTCCGCTCCGCGCTGACCCGCACCGTCAACTCCTACGCCGCCAAGAACAACCTGACGAAGGATCTCAAGGACGCGACGATCAGCGGCGACGACATCCGCGAAGGGCTGACGGCGGTGATCAGCGTCAAGATCCCGCGGCCGCAGTTCGAAGGGCAGACCAAGACCAAGCTCGGGAACACCGAGGTCAAGGGGATCGTCGAGACCATCGTCAACGACAAGCTCGGGGCGTTTCTCGAGGAGAACCCCAACGTCGCCAAGCGCGTCATCCTGAAGGCGGTCGACGCGGCGCGCGCTCGAGAGGCGGCCCGCAAGGCGCGCGATCTCGTCCGCCGCAAGGGGGCGCTCGACAGCAGCGCGCTGCCGGGCAAGCTGGCTGACTGCCAGGAGCGCGATCCGGCGCTCAGCGAGATCTACATTGTCGAAGGGGAGTCGGCCGGCGGCTCGGCGAAACAGGGGCGCGACCGCCGCTTCCAGGCGATCCTGCCCATCAAGGGCAAGATCCTGAACGTCGAGAAGGCCCGTTTCGACAAGATGCTCGGCTCCGACGAGATCAAGACGATGATCGCGGCCCTGGGCACCAGCATCGGCGCCGAGGACTTCGACGTCAGCAAGCTCCGCTACCACCGCATCATCATCATGACCGACGCGGACGTCGACGGGTCGCACATCCGCACGCTGCTGCTGACGTTCTTCTACCGCCAGATGCGCGCGCTGGTGGACTCGGGCTACATCTACATCGCGCAGCCGCCGCTGTTCCGCGCCAAGCGCGGCCGCACCGAGACCTTCATCCGCGACGAGCGTCAGCTCGAAACCTGGCTGATCCGCCGCGCGGTGGATTCGCGCATCGTGGTGCTGCCGGACGGCATGGAGATCACCGGCCCCGAGCTCGAACAGAAACTCGAAAAACTGATCACCTTCCGCAAGCTGCTGCAGGTGGTCGAGCGCCGCGGACCGACGCGCGACGTGATCATCGCGCTGCTCGACCAGGGCTTTCGCGGCAGCGAAAAGGCGTTCTTCACCGATCGCGACAAGCTCCAGGCCTTCGCCGACGGTCTCAACCGCGCCAGCCGGTCGGCCAGCGTGCAGCCTGACGAGGAGCACCAGGCCTTCGGCATCGTCATCGAGGACCGCACCGGCGGCTACCCCAAGTACCATCGCGTCGACCTCGACTTCGTGCTGACCACCGAGTTCCGCACGCTCAGCAACAGCTACAACGACGTCAGGGAAATCAAGGCGCCGATGATCGTCAAGACCACCGGCGCCGGCGTCGACAACGCCGCAGACGACGCCGCGGCCGACGAGGCCGGGCAGGCGGCGGCGGCCGACACCACGATCGGCGGCGGCACCGTCGACGACGCCACGAGGCTGGCGGCGGAGCCGAAACCGCCCAAGGGCCCGCAAGGGAAGGACCAGCAGGTCCAGATCGAATCGCTCGACGATCTGGTCGAGTTCTTCATCGCCGCCGGCAAGAAGGGGATCGCGGTCAACCGCTATAAGGGCCTCGGCGAGATGAACCCCGACACGCTGTGGGAAACCACGATGGATCCGTCGAAGCGGACCCTGCTGCAGGTCAAGGCGGAAGACCACCCCGCCGCCGACCTGATGTTCACCACGCTGATGGGCGACCAGGTCGAGCCGCGCCGCAAGTTCATCGAAGACAACGCGCTCGACGTCAAGAACCTCGATATCTAAACACCCCGTGGGGCCCGACCTTCCGGTCGGGCCTTCGAGACAGCCACACCCCATGAACGATATTTCGATCAAAGTCCCCGTCAACATCGAAGACGAGATGAAGCGCTCGTACATGGATTACGCGATGAGCGTGATCATCGGGCGGGCGCTGCCCGACGCGCGCGACGGCCTCAAACCGGCGCATCGCCGCGTGCTCTACGGCATGCGCGCGATGGGGCTCGCGAGCAACCGCGCCTACCGCAAGTGCGCGAAGATTGTCGGCGAGGTGATGGGGAACTACCATCCCCACGGCGACGCGTCGATCTACGACACGCTGGTCCGCCTGGCGCAGGAGTTCAGCATGCGCTACCCCCTGGTGGACGGCCAGGGGAACTTTGGATCGATCGACGGCGACCCGCCCGCGGCGATGCGCTACACCGAGGCGCGTCCGGAGGCGATGGCCGAAGCAATGATGGCGGATCTCGACAAGGAGACCGTCGACTTCGTCCCCAACTACGACGAGACGACCGAGGAACCGACCGTCCTGCCGACCACCTTCCCGAACCTGCTGGTCAATGGTTCGGCCGGCATCGCGGTCGGGATGGCGACCAACATTCCGCCGCACAACCTCCGCGAGGTGATCGACGGCTGCATCGCCGCCATCGACCAGCGCGGCCAGCCCAAGGATGTCCGCCTGAAGGCCGTGCTGCGCGTCGTGAGCGGCCCCGACTTCCCGTCGGGCGGCTACATCGTCGGCAGAAACGGCATCTACCAGGCCTTCACGACGGGCCGCGGCTCGATCATGATGCGCGCGAAGTCGTCGGTCGAAGAGAACAAGAAGGGGGACAAGCAGTCCATCGTCATTACCGAGATCCCCTACCAGATCAACAAGGCGCGGCTGATCGAGAAGATCGCGGACCTCGCCAAGGAAAAGATCATCGAGGGGATCAGCGACTTGCGCGACGAGTCCGACCGCGACGGCATGCGCATCGTGATCGAGTTGAAGCGCGGCGAGATGCCCGATGTCGTGCTGAACAACCTCTACAAGCACACCGCGCTGCAGACGACGTTCGGGATCATCATGCTGGCGATCGCGGGCGGCCGCCCCAAGGTCCTCAACATCCTCGAAGTCATCGAGCAGTTCATCGAATTCCGCCGCGAAGTGGTCCGGCGCCGGACCGAGTTCGAGCTGCGCAAGGCGGAGGCCAGGGCCCATATCCTGGAAGGCCTCAAGATCGCGCTCGACCACCTCGACGAAGTGATCAAGCTGATTCGCGGATCGAAGAATCCCGCGGAAGCGCGGGAAGGGCTGCAGCTGCAGTTCAAGCTGTCGCTGGTCCAGTCGCAGGCGATCCTCGACATGCAGCTGCAGCGGCTGACCGGCCTCGAGCGGCAGAAGATTCTGGACGAGATGGCCGAGCTGCTCAAGACCATCGAGCGGCTGCGCGCGATTCTCAGCAGCGAGCAGCTGCTGATGCGGATCATCGTGGACGAGCTGAAGAGCGTGCAGCAGAAGTACGGCGACGATCGCCGCACCGAGATCGTCGAGGACAGCGGCGAGCTGAGCATCGAGGATTTGATCGCTGAAGAAGACATGGCGATCACGGTCAGCAACACCGGCTACATCAAGCGCACGCCCATTACGAGCTACCGGAACCAGCGGCGCGGCGGCAAGGGCCGCATCGGGATGCGCACGCGCGAAGAGGACTTCGTC
>JBKJRJ010000411.1:0-2681 GCA_046594705.1 Vicinamibacterales bacterium | reverse complement strand
AGTCCCGATCCGCTGGCGCTGTTCACCGGTCACCTTCGCGGTGACACCTGGTGGGTTCCCAACCGCGCCGCGTTCGAGGCGCTGGTGCGCAGTGCAGGCTTCACGGGGTGGGAGTGGTATTCGGAGTTCGCCCTCGATTACGCGGACGGCACGCCCGGCCCGTACCACGGCGTGATCCGCGCATGGACCACCCCCGAGCGTCCGGCCATGCTCGACGCCGCGGGCCCGGCGCCTTGGGCGGCGAAGGCGCCGCCGCAGTCGTGGGAGGAGCGGCTGGCCGCCTCCGACCGCGAGATCGCCCGGCTGCACGCGGTCGTCAACACCTATCAGCGCATGAAGTTCAACCGCCTGGTCGAGTGGCTGCATCCCTTCCGGCAGCGGCTGCGCGGCTGGCTCGGCTGATCACCGATGCTTGTTGCCGGGGGCTTGGCGAGGTAGGGCGGCCCGATCACTCGAGCAGCGACCGCGTAGCGATTCGTGCAAATGCGGCCTGCTTAATGTTAAAATTCGGGTTCGCCTTTCCTCGAAAGGGCCTGTAGCGCAGTTGGGAGCGCGCCTGAATGGCATTCAGGAGGTCACCGGTTCGATCCCGGTCAGGTCCACCACTCTTCATTCCCTCCTCAGTCGGTCGAAAGCCTGCCGACCCTAAGATGCCGATGTTTAAATAGCTTAGGGACTATTTTAATTTACTTTTGGATAACCTGTAACATATGATTTAATCACATATAGATAGGTTATAAACTATGAAATCTTCGACGATCAGCTCCCGATCCCGATCGCGCTTGGACCCACGTTTCCAGCAGATGAGGCCAGTCGAGCGCTATACGCCACCGATGCGCGGTTGGATCAAGGCGATCCGCCACGCCCTCGGAATGACAACCGCGCAGCTCGCGAAGCGCCTGGGCGTCCGCCAACCCTCGGTGGTCGGCATGGAGCAATCCGAGGTCAAAGGGACGATCGAGCTCGCCACCTTGCGGCGCGCGGCCGAGGCGCTCGATTGCACCCTGGTCTACGTCTTGATCCCCAACAAGCCATTGGCAGCAACCGTACGGGAGCGCGCGCGCGCGTTTGCGCGCCGACGTTTGAGGCCGGTCGAACATTCAATGCTCCTCGAGGACCAGCAGGTCAAACGCCACGAGAGTGACGCCAATCTCGAGGACATCATCCGCGACACCAACCCAAGCAGATTCTGGGACTGAGTCGAGTGAGTGATCTGTTCGAAGAACCGGACAACGCAACACCGCTGACCCCTGAAGAGCGGGATGCGTTGATACCTGCGGACATCAGCTACCGCCACGAGCTGAATGCAGCAGAACAGGACAACATCTACCGCGCGCAGGGCTGGGCGCTCGCCAGGCGTCGTGAGCTCCTGACCGAGAAATTCGTCAAAGACCTGCACCACCGAATGCTCGTCGATGTATGGCGATGGGCCGGCAAGTTCAGAACGAGCGAAAGGAACATCGGGATTCCATACTATGAAATCCCGCTGGCTCTCAGCCAGCTGCTCGATGACGCGAGGACGTGGATCGAGCACGATTCATACCCACCCGACGAAATCGCTGTGCGCTTTCATCACCGGCTGGTGCAGATTCATCCATTCCCCAACGGCAATGGTCGGCACGCCCGGCTCATGGCGGATCTCCTCGTCATCAGCCTCGGCGGGGAGCGGTTTTCATGGGGCAGCGTAAACCTGAAGGATGCGTGCGATGCACGCAGGCGGTATATTGCCGCCCTGCAGGCTGTCGACAATCACGATATCGGCCCGCTATTGACCTTCGCCCGCTCGTGATGACTCACGCGACAGTGTCTCGACCACGGGTCGAGCATGCAGAGAGCCTGCGACTTCGGTCCAGCGAAGCGGCACGCGAGGTCGTCAAGTGCGCGCATCCACCTGGTCAGTCGGTGCCCACTGGCGCCGGTCTGGTCCACCAACCTCCGTTCCCTCGTGCCCACGCGAGGGTGGACTTCTACTTCTTCATGCGCCGGCGCTTCGGCTTTTGTCCGGGGTCGCGGACCATTGGTCCGCCACCCGGTCCTACTCGTCCCGCGAGGGTCAGGACATGCGCGTAGAGCTGATCAGGCAGGCAGGGCTTGGCCACGAACAGGTCAACTCCAGCGTCTCGCGCACGCTCCTCCGAATCCTGGAAGACGTGCCCCGTCAGCATCAGGATCTTGAGGCCGGCGGTCGCAGGAGCGGCGCGGAGCATCGTCGTCGCCTCCCACCCGGTCAGTCGCGGGAGGCCGGCGTCCATGACGATGATGTCGGGGCGGTGTTCGGTTGCCAGGCGAACGCCTTCCGCCCCGTCCACCGCCGTCAGGACGGTGACCCCGTTGAACGTGAAGTAGTCCGCATACATCTCTCGCGCATCGGCAAAGTCTTCGACGATGAGCACGACCAGCGGCGCGCCCGCGGAGTTCTTCGGTGTCACCTGTAGGCCTCGGCACCCATGATAACGGTCATCACTTGCAGGTGAAACGACGAGCGTGGCTCAGTAAAAGCCTAATCGCGCCCGTAGGGCCCGAACCACCCCTCGTCCTTGAACCTGGACTGCAGTTCCTGCCACCGCACGAAGGCGGTCTGCGACGTCGGGAAGTGCTCGATTTGCTCGGTGCCGTCAGATTCGACGCGCAGGACGTCCCAGCCGCCGGCCTCTTCCTTGATTTCGCAGCGTATGTACTTC
>JBKJRJ010000396.1:0-34924 GCA_046594705.1 Vicinamibacterales bacterium | reverse complement strand
GTCCGCGGTGGACTCGTCGACCTGCGCGCTGAGCGCGAGGCCGATGTTGCCGCCGACCAGCACGTGGTGGCCGCCGGCCTCCAGCATCCGTCCCGTCAGCGTCGTCGTCGTCGACTTCCCCTTGGTGCCGGTGATCGCGACAATCCGGCCGCGCAGCCAGCGCGACGCCAGCTCCAGCTCGCCCATGACGGGCACGCCGGCCGCGCGCGCCTGCGCGATCGCGGGCTGGGTGGAGGGGACGCCGGGGCTGAGGACGATCAGATCGGCGCCGAGCAGGGTGGCCTCGCGATGGCCGCCGAGCTCGAGCGCCACACCGGCGCCGCGCAGCTGCGCGTCCTCGGCGATGCGGTCACGCAGGTCGGTCAGCGTGACGGCGGCACCGCGGCGCACCAGCAGCTCCGCCGCCGCGACGCCACTTCGCGCGGCGCCGACCACCACGACCCGCTTGCCCGAGACGGAGAACGAAGGGTTGGCGGTCATCGCAGCTTCAGGGTGGTGAGGCTGAACAGCGCGAAGATGATCGCCAGGATGACGAACCTGGCGATGACCTTCGGCTCGCTCCAGCCGATGAGTTCGAAGTGGTGATGCAGCGGCGCCATCCGGAAGATGCGCTTGCCGGTCAGCTTGAACGACCCGACCTGCAGGACCACCGACGCCGCCTCGATCACGAACACGCCGCCGACGATGACGAGGACGAACTCCTGCTTGATGAGGAGCGCGACGGTGGCCAGCGCGCCGCCCAGCCCGAGCGAGCCGACGTCGCCCATGAAGATGTCGGCGGGATACGAGTTGTACCAGAGGAACCCGAGGCTGGCCCCGACCAGCGCCCCGCCGAAAATCGTGAGCTCGCCGATGAGCGGCGATACGGTGGACAGCTGGAGGTACTCGGCGAAGACGCGGTGGCCGCTCACGTAGGTCAGCGCGGTCAGCGCCGTCGCGGCGA
Source organism: Vicinamibacterales bacterium (assembly GCA_046594705.1). GTDB lineage: Bacteria > Acidobacteriota > Vicinamibacteria > Vicinamibacterales > 2-12-FULL-66-21 > JAICSD01. The sequence goes on along the minus strand of JBKJRJ010000396.1, from coordinate 33,981 downwards.
CGGCAAAGACGCTAATCGCGAGGCCGTCGAGGCCGTCGGTGAGGTTGACCGCGTTGGTCCACGCCACGCAGACGAAGGCGGCGAACAGGACGTAGGCCCAGCCGAGATCGGGGATCAGCCGCTTGAAGAAGGGGAACAGCAGGTGCGTGTTGTAGAGGTCGAAGCGCCCTAGCGCCATCAGCGCCAGCCCGACGCCGATGCCGATGACAATCTGCCAGCCCATCTTGTAGCGCGGCCAGAGGCCGTGATGCGACCGGCGCACAATCTTCAGGTAGTCGTCCGCGAACCCCACGGCGCCGAAGCCCGCGGTCGCAATCACCGCAATCCAGATGTAGGCATTGGTCAGGTTGGCCCACAGCAGGGTGGGCACGATCGCGCAGGACAGGATGAGCAGGCCGCCCATTGTCGGCGTGCCGGCCTTGGCGCGATGGGTCTGCGGCCCGTCCTGGCGGATCACCTGGCCGATCTGAAATGCACGCAGGCGCCGGATCAGGATCGGCCCCAGGATCAGGCTCAGGGCGAGCGCCGTCACGCTCGCGCCGGCCGTCCGGAACGTGATGTAACGGAAGACATTGAATACCGGGACCGCGGTATGGAGCTGCACGTAGAGCAGGTGATAGAGCATCAGGCGAACTCCACCGTCAGGCGGTCGACCACGAGGTCGGTCCGGATGCCGCGAGAGCCCTTGACCAGGACCAGGTCGCCGGGCCGCACCTTCCGCTGCGCGACGTCGGCGGCATCCGTGCTGGCGGGCACGTGGATGACCGCGCCGGCCGCCATGCCGGCGTGCCGGGCCGCGTCGGCCATACGCGCCGCGGGCGCGCCGCCAACGGCGATCAGCAGATCGAGCCCCGCGGCCGCCGCCGCGCGCCCGCACTCCTCGTGCAGCCGATCCGCGTGGGCGCCGAGCTCGAGCATCTCCCCGAGCACCGCGACCTTGCGGGCGCTGCCGGTCGCCGCCCGGACGGTTTCGAGCGACGTCTTGAGCGCGGCGGGGCTGGAATTGTAGGAATCGTCGATCAGCGTAATCCCGCCCGGCAGCCGACGCAGCTCGCCGCGGCGCGACGCCGGCTTCATCGCGGAGGCGCGAGCCGCGATGTCGGCGAGCGGCACCCCCATCTCCGCCGCAACGGCCGCAGCGGCCAGGAAGTTCAGCAGGTTGCCCGTTCCGAGCAGCGGGGTTTCGACCGGCATCGTGCCCTGCGGCGTCGACCACGTGGCGGCCATGCCATCGAGACCGCGGTGGCGCACCGCACTGGCGCGGTAGTCCGCCGCGTCCGATAGACCGAAGGTCCGGATCCGGCCCGCGAAGCGCCCGGCGCGCGCCTGAATGAGGGGATCGTCCGCGCTGGCGACCAGCAGATCGCCCGGACGGGCCTGCTCGAGGATCTCCGCCTTGGCGTCGGCGATCGCGTCAGCCGACGCGAAGAATCCGGCGTGGGCGTCCCCGACATTGGTCCAGACGCGAACCTCCGGCTCCGCAATGCCGACCAACGAGCGGATCTCCCCGGCGTGATTCATACCCAGTTCGACCACCGCCACATCGGGCCTGGCGCAAAGCTCCAGCAGCGACAGCGGCAGGCCGATGTGATTGTTCAAATTGCCCTTGTTCCGTAACACCGTGTATCTCGCCGACAGGAACTCCGCGGTGAGCTCCTTGGTCGTCGTCTTGCCTGCACTGCCGGTAATCGCCACCACCGTCGCGCCCGAACGCCGCCGCACCTCTCGGGCGCCGTCCTGCAGCGCCTTCGTGGTGTCGCCGACCTCGATCAGAAGCGGCGCCGGCCCTCCCCTTCCTGCCTCGGGCAAGGCCGGCACCGTTGTCACCACCGCCCCGACCGCACCGGCGGCCAGCGCGGCGGCGACGAAGTCATGTCCATCGAAGCGATCGCCGCGGATCGCCACGAACAGGTCCCCGGCGGCCAGCGCGCGCGTATCAATCGACCACCGCTCGACGCGGGCGCCGGGCAGCCCCGACACCAGGCGGCCGCCGGTCACGGCCGCGATCTCGGCGGCGCTCAACATGATCGGGTCCGCCACCCGCTACATCACCCGCGCGCCGCTGCGACGGCGCGCCAGCGCGGCGCGCGCGATTTCGACATCGTCGAACGGCAGCGTCCGGTCGCCGATCACCTGGTATTTCTCGTGCCCCTTGCCGACGATGAGCAGCAGATCGCCGCTCCTGGCGTCTCGCACCGCCTTCTCGATCGCCTCGCGGCGGTCGCTGATCGCCAGCGACGGCGTGCCTTGCTGTCCTTTGGGCGAGATGCGATCGGCCGGCATGACGATGCCGCGGCGGATCTCCTCGATAATTTTTTCGGGTTCTTCGCTGCGCGGATTGTCCGAGGTGACGATCACGAGATCGCTCAGGCGCGCGGCGACGGCGCCCATCAGCGGCCGCTTGGTCCGATCGCGATCGCCGCCGCAGCCGAACACCGTGACCAGGCGGCCGGGCGCCAGCGGCCGGGCGGTCTCGAGCAGATTCTTCAGCGCGTCGTCGGTATGCGCGTAATCGACGATCACCCGCACGTCGTCGCCCGTCTCGGACACCACCTGGAATCGTCCGGGGACGTTCTCGAGATTGCGGATGCCGGCCTCGATCGCGGAGAACGGCAGGTCGAGCGCCATCGCCGCGGCTGAGGCCGCGAGGATGTTGTAGGCGTTCGGGCGGCCGACCAGCGGCGAGCGGACGTGAAACGTGCCGCGTGGCGTCCGCACCTCGAACGACAGGCCGTCGAGCGAAAACGTGAGCGGGCCCGGGCGGACGTCGGCGGCGGCGTCGATCGCGTAGGTCACGGGCCGGCGAGCGGCGGCGACGAAGTCCGCGCCGCGGCGATCGTCAAGGTTGATCACGCCGACCGCGCCGTCGGGCAGGATCTCGAAGAGGCGCCGCTTGGCGGCGAAGTAGGACTCCATGTCGCCATGGAAATCGAGGTGATCGCGGGTCAGATTCGTGAAGACCCCGGCGGCGAAGCGCAGGCTGTCGGCGCGGCGCAGCGCCAGGGCGTGCGACGACACCTCCATGACGCAGGCGCCGCAGCCGTCCGTCAGCATCTCGCGCAGCAGCTGCTGCAGCTCCGGCGCTTCGGGCGTCGTGCGCGGCGCGTCGAGCTCCCGCCCGCCGACCCGGTAGCCGATGGTGCCGATGCGGCCGCACCTGATGCCCGCCGATTCGAAAATCGAGGCCAGGACGTAGGCGGTGGTGGTCTTGCCGTTGGTGCCGGTGATGCCGACGAGCGCCAGCTCCTCGCTGGGGCGGCCGTGGAACACGGCGGCCAGTTCGGCCAGCACGGCGCGCGCGGCCGGCACCTGGATCCAGGGCACGGACAGCCCGGCAGGAGCGGCCGTCTCCGCGATCACCGCGATCGCGCCGTTGGCGACCGCCTGCGGAACGAAGCGCGCGCCGTCGGCGTTGACGCCGCGCAGCGCGACGAACAGCGCGCCCGGCGTGACCTGCCGGGAGTCGTAGGCGATCGAGGCGACCTCGGTGTCTCCGGCCGCCTGAAGGCGGAAGCCACCGGATTCACCAACGGTCGTGGCGTCCGCCTTCGGGCGGAAGGACGCCCCCGACAGCAGCGCGCGCAACGTCATTGCGAGCCACCCGTCACAATGCCCAGCGCGCGCCGGTCGAGTGTCAGGGCGCAGACGTCACCGCGTACCAGCGCGGCGCCCGGGCCCGGGTTCTGCTCGACGACGAAGCCGTCTCCGGTCAGCCGGGCCGTCATCCCGATGCGCGACAGGGCCTTCAGCGCTTCACGCGCGCTCAGGCCGCGCAGGTCCGGCATCAGCCCGTGCCGGGCCGGTTCGACGGTCGCCGACAGCACGCTCGCGGTGCGGACGGTCTGGGCCACCGGGTCGCCGTCGCGCGAGGTCTGGCGCCGCGCCACCAGCACCGGCGGCGGCGCGTTGAGGTTCGGGCCGATACCCAGGTAGGTCATCGCGGATTCGGCGATGCGCCGGAAGATCGGCGCCGACACGGCGCCGCCGGTGTAGCCATGGCCGTGCGGAGAGTCGAGCACGACCAGGATCGCGAGCGCCGGCTTCCGCGACGGAATGAAGCCGATGAACGAGGCGTTGTAGTCCGACTTCTGGTAGTGGCCGTTGACCAGCTTCGCGGCGGTGCCGGTCTTGCCCGCGATCGTGTAGCCGGGGATCTGCGCGGCGCGAGCCGTGCCGCGCTCGACCACCTGCTCCATGATCGTCGTCATGATGGCGGCGGTCTCGGCGGTGATCGCCTGCCGCACTTCCTTGTGCGGCACCTCGACCCGGCGGCCGTCGCGAATGAAGGCGCGCACGACGCGCGGCTGAAGCCGCAGGCCACCGTTCGCGATCACGCTGACCGCCGTCACCATCTGCAACGGCGTGACCCCGACCTGATAGCCCATCGACACCGAGGCCAGCGCGCTGTCGTTCAGCCGTGCCGGATCCCAGACGATGCCGGCGGTCTCTCCCCGGAAGTCGGGACCGAGCGTCTGCCCGAAACCGAAGCGCGTGATGTAGTCGCCGAGCCGCTGCGGCCCGAGCCGCAGACCCACCTTGATCGCGCCGACATTGCTCGACTTCACAATCACGTCGGTGAAGTCGATCGTGCCGTAGTGGTGGGTGTCGTAGATCGGCTTGCGTCCCGGAAAGGTGATCGACCCGGGACTGGTGTCGACCATGGTCTCGGGCGTGATGACGTGCTGTTCGAGCGCGGCTGATGCCGTGACGATCTTGAACGTCGATCCCGGCTCGTAGAGGCTCTGGATCGCCCGGTTCCTGAGATTGTCGTCGTCCGCCCTGGTGAACGCGTTGGGATTGAAGGTCGGCCAGTTCGCCAGGGCCAGGATCTCCCCGGAGCGCGGGTCCATGACGATGGCGGTGCCGGCGGCCGCGCGGTTCTCCTCGACGCCCACCCGCAGCTCGCGCTCGGCGACGTGCTGCAAGTACTGATCAATGGTCAGCTCGACGCCGGCTCCCGCGGTGGCGGGGCGTTCGACCCGGCTGAAGATCGCGTGCCGCTTGGCGTCGGTCTGGATGACGACCTTGCCGGCCTTGCCGCGAATCTGCGAGTCGTAGGCCGATTCGATGCCGCCGAGTCCCACGTTGTCGAGACCGACGTAGCCCACCACGTGCGCCGCGAGCTCGCTGTTCGGATAGTAGCGGCGGCTCTCTTTCAGCAGCGTGATCCCGGGCAACGCCAGGGCGCGAACCCGCCTCGCCTCTTCCGGGGTCACCTGGCGCGCGATGTAGGCGAACGCCCCCCGCTTGGTCAGATTCTTCGCGATCGACGCGCGGCGATCCGCGCCGCAACCGTCGAGCACCGCGCACACCTCGGCGGCGACCGCCGCCGGATCGTCGATCTCGGACGGCACCGCCGCGATGGTGTCGGCGTCCACGCTATAAGCGAGCAGACGCCCTTTGCGGTCGACAATGTCTCCCCGCTTGGCAGGCACCACCGGGGTGCGCATCTGCTGACGGTCGGCACGGCTCATCAGGTCGGCGTGCTGGATGACCTGGAGATAGACCAGGCGCGCCTCGATGCCCGCCGTCCACAGCCCGAGCGCAATGGCGCAGACGATCACGCGCGCGCGCACCGTCGCCCGCCAGTCGAGCGGCGCGGGTTCGCGGCGCCGGGGGGGCGACTGTCCGCGCCGGACCCGTCCGAGCAGCGACTGCAACCTGGTGCCCATGGTTCCCATCCGGGTCAGCGGGCGGCGACGATGGATTTCTCGGGCGGCGCGGCGGGCGTGACGCGCTCGATGACGATGGCCTGGCCGCGCACCGGTGCGACGAGGTGAAGCTGTTCGGTCGCGATTCGCTCGATGCGGCGGGGTGCGCGGAGCGTCTCGATCTCGAGGCGGAGATGCCGGTTAATCTCCTCCTCGGCCGCGCGATCCGCCTGCATCCGCTCGATCTGGTAACCGTGGCGCAACATCTCGAAGTGCTGCCAGGCGGAGAACAGCAGCACGACCACGAGGAACAGACCGATCCCCATCGTCCGCCAGAGCTGCCGCTGCCGCGCCTCGTCCACCTCGCGGACGATCGGGTTGTTGCGAATGTCCTTCTTGATCGCGTACTCGAAGTCCATCCCGCTCATGCGAACCTCTCAATCGCGCGCAGCTTTGCGCTCCGAGCCCGCGGATTCCGTGCGACTTCCTCGTCGGCCGGGACGAGCGGCCGCCTGGTCAGGATCCGGACGCCGTCGCCCGCCTTGTCCATCGCGCGGAACGTGTGCTTGACGATGCGGTCTTCCAGCGAGTGAAACGTGATGACCGCGAGACGCGCGTTGGCGAGCAGCCGTCGCGCCGCGCTCGCGAGAAAGCCATCCAACCCGTCGAGCTCGCGGTTCACCCAGATGCGCAGCGCCTGGAAGGTACGGGTGGCCGGGTCGATCCGCTGATGGCCGCGGTGCGGCACGGCGCGGCGGACAATCGCAGCGAGACGGCCGGTGGTGTCGATCGGCGATTCGCGGCGGGCGTAGACGATCGCGCGCGCGACCCGGCGCGAGGCGCGCTCCTCGCCGAACCGGTAGATCACGTCGGCCAGCTCCGTCTCCTCGACGTCGCGCAACAAGTCCGCCACGCTCGGCCCGCGGCTCTGGTCCATCCGCATGTCCAGCGGCTCGTCGCGGCGGAAACTGAAGCCGCGGCCTTCCGCGTCGAACTGCATGGACGAGACGCCCAGGTCCGCCAGGATGCCGGTCACGTGGGCGACGCCACGCTCGTCCAGCACGCGGTCGAGCTCGCGGTAATCGGCATGCACCAGCTCGACGCGATCGCCGAACGAGGCCAGCCCGTCCCGCGCGATGGCGAGCGCCGAGAGGTCGCGGTCGAGCCCGATGAGCCGCGCCGCCCCCGCTTCGAGCAAGGCGCGCGAGTGGCCGCCGAGACCGACAGTGCAGTCGACGAACACGCCGCCATCCGACGGCTGGAGCAGCGCCAGCGTTTCGGTCACCAGGACAGGTTCGTGCGCGATGGACATGATCAGATGCCGAACTCCGAGAGCGCCTTGGCGTCGTCATCGGTATAGGGGTCGCTGGCGAGACGCGCGACGAAGCGCTCGTGATTCCAGACGTCGAGCTGATCGACCTTGCCGAAGACGTCGACTTCCCCCGCCATCGTGGCGGTGTCGCGCAGCCGCTGGTGAATGACGACGCGGCCCTGGGCGTCGATTGCCGCGGTCTGGCCGAAGTAATTCACGCGGTCGAGGAACTTGATACGCGACGGGTGGGTGGAGGGCGCGCGCGCCAGCCGGTCTTCGAGGGCCAGCCAGACGGGCATGGGATACAGGCGTACAAACTCCCCCGTCAGGCTCGTCACGAACAGCTCAGGCCCATGCGTTTTGTCGATAAGCGCACGGAAAGCGTTCGGGATTTTGAGCCGCCCCTTATCGTCGATTTTGGCGGCGTAATTTCCCCGCAGCATGACTATTTACTCCACTTTGCTCCACAAAAGTCCACCGCGATAGTAGGGCTGGGTCCTTGTCGTGTCAACGGCAAAATGCAGAGCCTCCTAGACTTACGCTTTATTTTCGCCCCAAAACGCGTGCTAGCATGTGCAGTTCCGAGATGCTGAGCGTCGGCCTTCCCACCCGGTAAATGCCGCCTATTCGAACGGTCGTCGTCTGCGAGGCGCAGGTGCCGTTCGTGCACGGCGGGGCCGAAGTGCACGTTCGGGAGCTGGTCCGGGAGCTGCGGGAACGGGGGTATGACACCGAGCTGGTGAGCGTGCCGTTCAAGTGGTATCCGAAGGAGGAAATCCTTCCGCACGCGGCGGCCTGGCGGCTGCTTGACCTGAGCGAGAGCAACGGCCGGTCCATCGACCTCGTGATCGCGTCCAAGTTCCCGACCTATTTCGTGCGCCATCCCAACAAGGTGGCGTGGCTGATTCACCAGTACCGCGCCGCCTACGAGCTCTGCGGCACGCCGTATAGCGACTTCGGGCACCACGAGGGGGACGTCGGTCTGCGCGACACGCTGGTGCGGCTGGACACCGAGATGCTGGGCGAGTGCCGCCACGTGTTTGCCAATGCCCGGAACACCGCCACCCGCGTCGGCAAGTACAACGGCATCGCGGCCGAGGCGCTCTACCATCCGCCGAAGCTGGCGGGGCGGCTCCGCGAGTTGCGGCCCGTCTACGGCGACTTCGTGCTGTCGGTCGGGCGAATCGAATCGGTCAAGCGGGTGGATTTACTGGTGTCGGCGATGACTCGGGTCGATAGACCGATCAGGCTGGTGGTCGCCGGCGACGGGACGCAGCGCGCCAACGTCGAGCGCGTGGCCGCGGACGCCGGCGTGAGCGACCGGGTCGAGTTCCTCGGGGCGGTCGAGGACGAGCGGCTGCTCGCCCTGTATCGCGACGCGCTCGCCGTCCTCTACCCGCCCTACGACGAAGACTTCGGCTACGTGACGCTGGAAGCGTTCCTGTCCCGCAAGCCGGTGGTCACGGCGACCGATTCAGGAGGGCCGAACGAGTTCGTGCTCGACGGCGTCAACGGGTTGGTGCGGCCGCCGGAGGCTGAGGCGTTCGCGGATGCCATCAATCTCCTGGCGCGCGACCGGGCCCGCGCGGCGTCGTTGGGGGACGCGGGCTACGAGCGGGCGCGGACCATCACCTGGGACGGCGTGATCGAAAAGCTGGTGTCGTGAAAAAGCTGATTATCCAGATCCCGTGCCTCAACGAGGCGCAGACGCTGCCGGCGACGCTCGCCGATCTGCCGAAGCAGATCGCCGGCGTCGATGTCATCGAGGTGCTGGTGATCGACGACGGCTCACGTGACGGCACGTCGGACGTCGCCCGCGCCTGCGGCGTCGATCACATCGTCCGGCTGCGCCGCAACAAGGGACTGGCGGCGGCGTTCACCGCCGGGATCGACGCCGGCCTCAAGGCGGGCGCCGATTTCATCGTCAACACCGACGCCGACAATCAGTACGCCGGCCAGGACATCGCGAAGCTGCTGGCGCCGCTGCTGCGGGGCGAGGCCGACATCTGCATCGGCGATCGGAACATCCAGGGCCTGCGGCACATGTCGTGGCGCAAGCGCCAGCTGCAGCGGCTCGGCAGCTGGGTGGTGCGGCAGGTGTCCAACACCACGGTGCCCGACACCACGAGCGGCTTCCGCGCCTATACCCGCGAGGCGGCGCTGCGGATGACGATCGTGTCGGAATTCTCCTACACGCTCGAATCGATCATCCAGGCCGGCAAGAAGCGGATGGCGATCGCGCACGTGCCGATCACGGTGAACCTCCGCACGCGGGAGTCGCGGCTGTTCGACAGCATGTTTTCCTATATCAAGCGCTCGGGCGCGACCATCGTCCGGATCTACGTGATGTACGAGCCGCTCAAGGTGTTCACGTATCTCGGGCTGCTGATCGCCGGCGCCGGGTTGCTCGGCTTCCTGCGCTTCGTCTACTACTACTTCCAGGGCGAGGCCTTCCGCCACATCGCGTCGCTGAACGCGTCGGGCATCCTGATGATTGTGGGGTTCCAGGTGCTGGTGATCGGGCTGCTGGCGGACGTCAACGCGGGCAACCGCAAGCTGCTCGAGGACCTGCTCTACCGCGTACGCGGGCTCGAGTTGCCGCCGCGCGAGCCCGAACGGGATCGCCCCGTCGTCACGCGCGCGAACGATCGCGCTGATCGCTGGGAGCACTGACGGCCCATGGCGGATCCGGCCAGCGTCTCCATCATCATTCCGGCGTTCAACGAGAGCGAGTCGATCGCGGAAGTCATCGGCGTCCTGCGCGGGGCCGCCGCCTGGCACGAGATCATCGTCGTCGATGACGGCTCGACTGACGGCACCGGCGAGCAGGCCGCCGCCGCCGGCGCCACCGTCGTCCGTCACGCCTACAATATCGGCAACGGCGCGGCCGTGAAGAACGGGATCCGCCGCGCGACCGGCGAGTTCGTGCTCATCGTGGACGCCGACGGCCAGCATCCGCCGGAAGACGCGCTGCGGCTGGTGGCGAAACTCGGACACTACGACCTGGTGATCGGGGCGCGCTCGATCGAAACGCAGGCGAGTCAGGCGCGCCGCGCCGGCAACGGCGCGCTCAACCGGCTGGCGAGCTACCTGACCGGACGCGAGATCCCGGATCTCACCTCCGGATTCCGCGGCGCCCGCGCCTCCGGCATGCGCGAGTTTCTTCACCTCCTGCCCAACGGCTTTTCGACGCCGACCACGACGACGCTGGCGTTCCTGAAGGGCGGCTACAGCGTGACCTTCGAACCGATCCATGCCCGCCAGCGAAGCGGCCAATCCAAGATCCGCCTCGCGCGCGACGGCGCCAAGTTCCTGATGATCATCTTCAAGATGATTACCCTCTTCAGCCCGCTGCGGATCTTCATGCCGATCAGCCTGGTCTCGTTCGTGGCCGGCGCGGCCTATGCCGTGTGGACCGTCGCGACGCAGCAGCACGTGACCAACTCCTCGGTGCTGCTCATCCTGTTCGCCGTCGTGGTCTTCCTCGTCGGGCTGGTCTCAGAACAGATCTCCGCCCTCCGCTTCGAAGGCCGCCGGTGATACCGCCGCGGCGGACGCACCACCCGCCGACCTGCCGGCGCTGGGTGATCGCGTGCGTGCTGGCCGGCCTGGCGCTCCGCGTCGCGTTCGCGCTGTTCTACTGGGTGGGACAGCCGCTGACGCACGACGAACGTGAGTACCTGGCGCTGGCCCGCAGCGTCGCGCGCGGTGAAGGGTTCCGCTATCCCGCCGACGAGCCGTCGCCCGGCACGGCGCAGCAGTTCGGCCGCGCCCCCGGCTACCCCCTCTTTCTCGCGGCCGTGATTGAACCGCTCCCGGTGCATCAGGCGCCGCGCCGCGTGCAGCTGGCGCAGGCGGTGGTCAGCGCGATCGGGATCTGGCTGATCGCCGCCATAGCGGGGCGCGCCGCCGGGCCGCGCGCCGCCGTCGCCGCCGCCGCGATCGCCGCCTGCTACCCGCCGCTCATCTGGATGCCGTCGTACGTGCTGAGCGAGACGCTCTTCTCCACGCTCGCCCTCGCCGCGGCGCTCGTGCTGCAGGAGGCTGGAGGGTGGAGAGTGGAACTGGGCGGAGCCCCCGACCCGGTGCCAGACTCCAGTCTCGAGCCTCCGCCTTCCCGCGTCCTCGCCGGTGCCGTCCTCACCGGGGTGGCTATCCTCACCCGCCCGGCGATGATCTTCTTCGTACCGCTCGCGGCGCTGTGGTTCTTCTGGCGCCGCCGCCCACTGGCGGCCGGCGTGTTCGTCCTCGTCGCCATCCTCTGCGTCGCACCCTGGACGATGCGCAACCACCGGGTCTATGGACGCTGGATTGCCGTCGCCTCGGAGGGCGGCGTCACGTTCTGGACCGGCAACCACCCGCTCGCGCGCGGCGATGGCGACCTGGCGGCGAATCTCGACATCAAGCGCGCGGAACTGACGTTCCGCGGCGCCCACCCGAATCTCACGCCCGAACAACTCGAGCCGCTCTACTACCGCGACGCGCTGGCCTGGATGCGCCGCGAGCCCGCCGCGTGGCTCGGGCTCATGGCACGCAAAGCGTTCTATACCGTCGTGCCGTTCGGCCCGTCGTATGCGCTACACTCGGAGCGTTATCGCGTGGCGTCCGTACTCTCGTACCTGCTGATTCTGCCGGCGGCGATCGTGGGCGCGTGGCGCTGGCGCGTGAGCGGCCGGCGGGGCGGTCCCGCCGCTCTCTGGCTGATGGCCGCCGCTACGGTCGCGGCTGGCCTGGTGTTTTTTCCCCAGGAGCGGTTTCGCATCCCCGTGATCGATCCCGCCCTGATCGTGTCGGCCGCGCTGCTCGCCGGTCTCCGAAATAAATGAATGTACTCGTCGTCACGCCCACGTATAACGAACGCGACAATCTGCCGCTGCTGGCGGCCGGCGTGCTCGCGCACGAGGGCTTCCGGCTGCTCGTGGTGGACGACGGCTCACCCGACGGGACCGGCGCGGTGGCGGACCAGTTGGCGCTCGACCACGCCGGACGGGTCGAGGTGATACACCGGACCGGACCCCGCGGTCTCGGCCGCTCGTACGTGGACGGCCTCATGCGCGCCGTCACGGAAGGTCGCGCCGACTTCATCTGCCAGATGGACTGTGATCTGTCGCACGATCCGACCTACCTGCCGCATCTGGTGGGCGCCGCCGCCACGCACGATCTCGTGATCGGCTCCCGCTACATGAATGGCGGCGTCAGCGTCGTCAACTGGCCGATTCATCGCATCCTGCTCAGCGCCTTCGGCAACCGCTACATCCGGTTGGTGACGAACCTGGCCGCGAGCGACTGCACCAGCGGCTATCGCTGCTGGCGGCGCGAGGCGCTCGCGCGCCTGCCGGTGGCCGCGATGGTCTCGGATGGCTACGCCTTCCTGGTCGAAATGATGTACGAGGCCAAGCAGCGCGGCTTCCGCATCGGCGAGGTGCCGATCATTTTCGTCGAGCGCCGGCTCGGTCAGTCCAAGCTGTCCTCGCACGTCCTGCTCGAGTCGCTGATCATGCCGTGGCGCCTTGTCTTCCGCTCCCGCTCCTGACATGCGCCACGTCGTGGTGATGGTGACGACGTCGTACCCCAGGTTTCCCGGGGATTCGGTCGGCACCTTCATGGAGCCGATTGCCAAGCAGGTGGCGGCGCGCGGCCACGAGGTGCATATCGTGGCGCCGTGGCACCCGCGGATCACCCGCGCCAAGGTCGAGGACGGCGTCTTTTTTCATTTTTTTCACTACGCTCCGGTGCCGGCGCTGAACGTGTTCGGCTACGCGGCGGGTCTTCGCGCCGACGTCGAGCTGAAGACGGCCGCCTGGCTGGCGGCGCCGCTGGCGATGACGGCCGGCTGGTTCAAGGCGCTGCGGGTAGCGCAGAAGAAGCGGGCGACCGTCATGCATGGTCATTGGGTCGTTCCGGGTGGCGTGATGGCGGCGGCCGCGCGGCCGGCGTTGCCGCTGGTGGTGAGCCTGCACGGCTCGGACGTGTATGTCGCCGAGCGCACCGCTGTCGCGGGCCTGGCGGCGCGACGGGTATTCCAGCGCGCCGGATTCGTGACGGCGTGCAGTCAGGACCTCGCGGAGCGCGCCGTGGGGCTCGGGGCGGTGCGCGAGCGACTCGAGGTCGTGCCCTACGGCGTCGACACCGCGCGGTTTACGCCCGCGGCCGGCACGCGCGACGCGGTCCGGGCGCGGATCGCGCTGGCGCCGGGCGCCCCGCTCATCTTCACCGCCGGTCGTCTCGTGCGGAAGAAGGGTTTCGAGTACGTGATCGAGGCGCTCGCACTGATCGACGCCGGCGCCGGCCTGGCGCCGGCGCATCTGGCGATTGCGGGCGGCGGCGACCTCGCCGCGGAGCTGCGCGCACGGGCCAGTGCCGCGAATGTCGGGTCGCGAGTCCATTTCCTCGGCGACCTGCCGCAGGACGAGGTCGCCGAGTGGTTTGCGGCGGCCGACGCGGCCGTCGTCCCCTCGGTCCGTGACGACAGCGGGAACGTGGACGGCCTGCCGAACACGGTGCTCGAAGCGCTGGCCTCGGGCACCCCGCTCGTCAGCACGCCCGCGGGCGGCATCACCGCCGTCGTCGAGCACGGGGAGAGCGGCGTGATCGTGCCCGAGCGCGACCCGGCCGCGCTGGCCGCGGCGCTCGGCGCCCTGCTGCGCGATCCGGTCCGCGGAGCGGCGCTCGGCCGCGGCGGGCGTGCGCTGGTCGAGGCCCGCTTCGGCTGGGGAGCGGCGGCGGCGCGATTCGAGGCCGCCTACGATCGCGCTCTTGCCTTCAACTCACTCACCCGATAAGATTTAGCTCTTCCATGTCCAAGCAGGGACCCGCGACGGGTCTGAGCATTTTCTTTCCCGCGTACAACGACAGCGGGACCATCGCGAGCCTCGTGATCACGGCCTTGCGCACGGCACGGAAGCTGACGCCGGACCACGAAGTCATCGTGGTGAACGACGGCAGCCAGGACAACACCGCCGAGATCCTCGATGAACTGGCGGGCACCTACCCTGAGGTCCGCATCGTCCACCACGCGCAGAACCGCGGCTATGGCGGCGCCTTGCGCACGGGGTTCGCCAGCGCCACGCGCGAGCTGGTGTTCTACACCGACGGCGACGCGCAATACGATCCCGCCGAAATGGAAGTGCTCTGGAACCGCTTCGGCGACGATGTGGACCTGGTGAACGGCTACAAGATCAGCCGCTCCGACCCGCTCCACCGCATCGTGATCGGACGGATCTACCATCACACGGTCAAGCTGCTGTTCGGCCTGACAGTCCGCGATGTGGATTGCGATTTCCGGATGATGCGCCGGTCGATTTTCGACACGGTGCATCTGGAGAAAAACAGCGGCGTCATCTGTCTGGAGATGATGAAGAAGATCACCGACGGCGGCTTCCGGATCGCCGAGGTGCCCGTGCACCACTATCACCGTGCGTTTGGCAAGTCGCAGTTCTTCAACTACCGGCGGCTGGTGCGCACGGCGATCGACGTCATGAAGCTGTGGTACTCGCTGGTCATCCGGGGCCAACACAAGCATGCCGCCTGAACCGGTTCCCGCCTACCGGGAGTTCTACCGCGGCCGCCGCGTGCTCGTGACCGGCGGCCTGGGCTTCATCGGCAGCAATCTGGCGCGCCAGCTCGTGCAGCTGGGCGCCGACGTGCTGCTGGTCGACGCCATGATCCCCGACTACGGCGGCAACCTGTTCAACATCGACGGCCTGGAAGACCGCCTTCGCGTCAACATCGCCGACGTGCGCAACGAGACGATCATGAATGTCCTGGTGCGCGATCGCGAGATCATTTTCAATCTCGCCGGGCAGGTCAGCCACATCGACAGCATGCGCGATCCCTTCACCGACCTCGACATCAACTGCCGGGCGCAGCTCTCGATGCTCGAGGCCTGCCGGAAGTTCAACCCCGCGGTGAAGGTGGTCTTCGCCGGCACCCGTCAGGTCTATGGCAAACCTGACCGGCTGCCGGTCGACGAATCGCACCTGGTGCGGCCGATCGACGTCAACGGAGTGAACAAGGCCGCGGGCGAGTATTACCACCTGCTCTATAACAATGCCTTCGGCGTGCGCGCCACGTCGCTCAGGCTGACCAACGTCTACGGACCCCGGCAGCTCATCAAACACAACCGCCAGGGGTTCATCGGCTGGTTCCTGCGGCTGGCGCTCGAAGGGCGTGAGATCCAGATCTTCGGCGACGGATCGCAGATGCGCGATTTCGTCTTTGTCGAAGACGCCGCCGAGGCGTTCCTCCGGGCCGGCGCCTGCGGCGCGTGCGACGGCGAAGTCTTCAATGTGGGCGGCCGCGAGCCGATCGCGCACCGCGATCTCGTCGAGATCCTGATCGAGGTCGCCGGCAGCGGCAGCGTCACCTACGTGCCGTGGCCGCCGGAGAAGAAGATCATCGACATCGGCAGCTTCTATTCCGATTCGTCGAAGTTCACCGCGGCAACCGGCTGGGCGCCGCGCGTCGCGCTGCGGGAAGGCTTCGAGCGGACGATCGCCTTTTATCGCGCGAACCTGTCCCGCTACGTGGAGGCGGCGTGATTCCATTTCTCGCGCTGAAGCCCGGCGTCGACGCGGCGGATGTCCGCGCCGCGATCGACCGCGTGGTGCAGCGCGGCTGGTTCGTGCTGGGCCCGGAGCTGGACGCCTTCGAAACCGAGTTCGCGGCCGCCTGCGGCGCGCCGCACGCCGTCGGCGTCGGCACCGGCACGGATGCGCTGGCCCTCGCGCTGCGGGTGCTCGGGGTCGGTCCCGGCGACGAGGTCATCACCTCCCCGCTGTCGGCCGCCTACTCGGCGCTCGCCATCATGATGGTCGGCGCGCGGCCGGTGTTCGCCGACATCGATCCGGCACGGTTCACGCTCGACCCGCGCGCGGCGGCCGCCGCGGTCACGCCGCGCACGAAAGCCCTGATGCCGGTCCACCTCTATGGCCAGCCCGCCGACATGCCCGCGCTGATGCAGGTGGCGGCGCGGCATCGCCTGCTGGTGGTCGAGGACTGCTGCCAGGCGCACCTCGCGACCTGCGGCGGTGTGCCGGTGGGATCGTTCGGGGCGGCGGCCGCCTACAGCTTCTATCCGACCAAGAACCTCGGCGCGCTCGGCGACGGCGGGGCGATCACGGTCGCCGACCCAGCCATCGCGGCGCACCTGCGCCGGCTGCGCAACGGCGGCCAGACCGACCGCTATCACCATGGCGAGTTCGGCGTGAACTCCAGGCTCGACGAGATGCAGGCGGCGATTCTCCGAGCGCGGCTGGCGTGGCTGCCGGGCTGGACCGAGGAGCGACGCGCGCTGGCGGCGGAGTACCGGCTGCGCCTGACCGGGGCGTCCCTCACGATCCCACCGGAATGCGATCCCGGCCACGTCTATCACCTGTTCCCCATCCTGAGCCCGGCGCGCGATGCCCTGCAGTCGACGCTGCAGGCGCGCGGCATCGAGACGCTGATTCACTATCCGGTCCCCATCCCGCGTCAGCCGGCGCTCGCCTCCGAACGGCCGGTGCAGTGCCCGGCCGCCGATCGGGCGTGCCGCGAGGTCCTGTCGCTGCCGCTGCACCCGGGCATGACCCGCGAGGCGATCGGGGAGGTTGCGGCGGCGGTGCAGGCGGCGACCGCCACGTGAGTCCCGCGAGTTCCGCGCCGTGATGCGACGCGCCCTCCTCCTGCTCGCGATCGCTGCCGCGCAGTTCGCGCTCTTCGAGGTGGCGCTTCGCGCGTGGGGTCATTCCGAGGCGGCCCCGGCCTTCCAGACCCTCTTCATGCCCGACGCGACAATCGGCTACCGGCTGCGACCCAACGCGCGCAGCCGCTTCGTGACCGCAGAATTCGATACCCGGATCGCGATCAATGGCCAGGGCGTCCGCGACGACGAAGAGATCGGACCGAAGCCGGCCAACGAACGCCGGATTGTGGTCCTCGGAGATTCCCTGGTCCTCTCGGTCCAGGTCGACGAGCGCCAGACCTTCTGCCGCCTGCTCGAAGATCGCCTCAACCGCGGCGGCGGTGCGGTCCGCTACCGGGTGATCAACGCCGGCGTGCAGGGCTACGGGCCGGTCGAGGAGCTGCTGTTCTTTCGACAGGTCGCGCGTGGCTTCGAGCCCGACCTGGTCATCGCCACCGTGTTCGTCGGCAACGACGCCGAAGAGTCGGTCACGTCGGCGTTCCGGCTGCAGGGAGCCGCCCGCCCCTCGGCCGATGCCCTCTCCGATTCGATCGTGACGCGGCTGCGCCGGCTCGTCCGGCGAAGCATGGTGTTGCAGGTGCTCCGGCTGCGTGCCGTCGCCGTCACGGACCGCCTCCCCAGGTTTGGCGCGCCACCGGAACCACCGCTGCAGTCGTATGCGGCACGGCCGGCGCCGCGGATCGGCGAGGGGCTCCGGATCGCCCGCGAATGCATCGAGGCCATCGCCCGTGAGTCGAGCGCCGCGGGTGCGCGGACCATGGTGATGCTGATGCCGGCGCGCTTCCAGGTGGACGACCCCGACTATGGCCGGCTCGCGGCGACCGTCGCCGGCGCCGGCGGCGAGCTGGTGCGCGACGCCGCGACGACCCGGTTCGGCGAGGCGCTCGCGCCCGTCCAGGTTCCGCGATTCGACGCCCTGCCGGTACTACGCGCGGCGCTACCCGGCGCGGACGTGTTCTTCCAGCAGACCGTCCATCTCACCCCGCGCGGCCACGCGATCCTCGCCGAGGCGCTCGAGGCGTTCATCCGGGCGCAGGGGCTCTGACCGTTGGTCTTCAACTCCCTGCACTTCACGTGGTTCTTCATCGTCGTCTACGCGCTCTACCGGCTGCTACCGTCGCTGCTGCCGGCCGGGCCGGCCCACCGCAGCCAGAACTGGCTGCTCCTCATCGCCAGCTATTACTTCTACGCCGCCTGGGACTATCGTTTTGTCGCCCTGCTGGCGGCGTCCACCCTGGTCGACTACTCGTGCGGCATCGTGCTGGGGCGAATGACGGACGGACGCCGCCGCCGACTGGTGATGGGGCTGAGCATCGGGTTCAACCTGGCGCTGCTCGGCTTCTTCAAATATTTCAATTTTTTTGCCGACAACCTGCACGCGCTGTTCGGCGCGCTCGGCTGGCAGCTCGACGTCGTCACCCTTCGCGTGCTGCTGCCGATCGGGATCTCGTTTTACACTTTCGTCACGATGAGCTACGTCATCGATGTCTACCGGCGCGAGATCGAGCCGACCCGCAACCTGGTGGACTTCGCGGTGTTCGTGGCGTACTTCCCGCACCTGGTCGCCGGACCGATCCTGCGCGCCACGGCGCTGCTGCCCCAGATCGCGATGCCCCGCCGGGTCACGGCGACGCAGATGCGAGAGGGCGCGTGGCTCGTCACCTGGGGGTTGTTCCAGAAAATCTTCGTCGCGGACAACCTGGCGCCGATCGTGTCGCACGTGTTCGCCAGCGATGCGCATCCGACCGGCGTGAACGTCCTGCTCGCCACCTACGCTTTCGCGTTCCAGATCTACGGCGACTTCGCCGGCTACTCCAACATCGCGCGCGGCACGTCTAAGCTGATGGGGATCGAGCTGATCGAGAACTTCCGGTTCCCCTACCTGGTGCTCACGCCGCAGGCGTTCTGGCGCCACTGGCACATCAGCCTCTCGACCTGGCTGCGCGATTACCTGTATAAGCCGCTCGGCGGCAGCCGCGGCACGGCGTCACAGACCCGGCGCAACCTGCTTATCACGATGCTGCTCGGCGGGCTGTGGCACGGCGCGGCCTGGACCTTCATCCTCTGGGGGCTCTATCAGGGCCTGCTGCTGATCCTCTACCGGCGGTTGACGCCCGACTTGGCGCCGTGGCGGCGCGCCAGCCGCTTCGCGGCATGGCTGGTGATGTTTCACCTGACCTGCTACGGATGGCTGATCTTCCGGGCGCCATCGCTGGGGACGCTGTGGGGCCTCTCCAGCAGCCTGGTGAGCGGGTTCGCCCCCTCGAGCATCGAGGTCGCGGGAATCCTGCTACCGTTGCTGCTCTACACCACGCCGCTGCTGGCCGTGCACCTCCTCGAAGCGCGGGCGGATGATGTGCTGATCGTGCCGAGGTTGCGTGTCGGCCCGCGCTATGCGATCTATGTCGCGACGCTCTACCTGATCCTGCTGTTTGGAAACTTCGGCGGCTCCGACTTCATCTATTTCCAGTTCTGATGATTGCGCTGCTCCAACTTCTCGCCGTCGCCTGGCTGCCCGGGGCGGTGCTCTTCCGGATACCCTTCGCGGACCGGGCGCGGCGCGCCGCCCTGCCCGCCGAGGAGCGGGCCTATTGGACGGTCGTGCTCAGCCTGGCTATCTCGCTCTCGCTGGTGCTGGCTCTCGCGGCGCTCCATCGCTACAGCTTCACGCGTCTGGTCATCGCCGACCTGCTGATCGCGGGCGCGCTGCTGGTGCTCGCTCGCTTCGATCTGCGGCTGGGCCCGACGGCGCCACGTCCGGGCCTCGCCCTCTGCCTGCCGCTGGCCCTGGCGCTGCTGGGCGCGTGGCGATTCGTACCGCCGTCGGAATACATCATCGGCGGCAAAGACCCCGGCGTCTACGTCAACTCAGGGATCCAGATCGCGCAGCGCGGCGCGCTCGTCGTCCACGATCCGGTGGTCGCGGCGGTCCCGGCTTTTGCGCGTGACCTGTTCTTTCCACGTGACAAGAACCGCACCCGCTACGTCGCGCCGCGCTTCATGGGTTTCTACATCCTCGACCCCGACAGCGGCGCGGTGGTCAGCCAGTTCCCGCACGTCTACCCGGCGTCGATCGCGATCGGCTACGGCCTGCGCGGACTCACTGGCGCGCGCTGGGTGTTCGGCTTCTGGGGTGTGCTGGGGCTGCTGTCGGTGTATTTTCTCGGCGCCCGGCTGCTGGGCCGACCGGCCGCGGCGGCGGCCGCCGCCCTCCTCGCGCTGAACGTTGTCCAAGTCTGGTGGTCACGCTACCCGAACGCCGACATCGTCATGCAGGCGATGCTGTTCGGCGCGCTGCTCGCGAACGCCCGGGCCCACGTTGACGACGACCCGTTCTTCGCGCCGGTTGCCGGCACGCTGCTGGTACTGCTGCTCTTTCTGCGCTTCGACGCGGTCCTCGCGGTCGGCTCGGTGATTGCGGCGCTTGCGCTCGGATTGGTGGCGGGCCATCGGGTGCGCTGGACGTTCTGGGTGCCGCTGGCGACCGGATGCGCGCTGTGCCTCGGCTACCTGATGGGACCCATGCGTGAGTACTTCGAGCTGCCGCGCGTCTTCATCGCCAACCTGCCGTGGTGGCAGTACGTCGCGCTCGGCGCGGGCGGCGCGGGACTGCTGGCGCTGCTGGCGATCGGCCGCCGCTCGCCGGCCCGGTCGGGGCGCATCGTCGCGCTGTTTCCCACCGTGCTCAGCGTCGTCGTCGTGGCGCTCGCCCTCTACGCGCTCACCGCCAGGCAGCCGGGCGGCAAGCTCACGGACTACGATGCGTTCGCGCTGCGCACCTTCGGCCAGTATTACTTCACCGTAGCGGCCTTAATCGCCGCGCTGGTGGGCTACGTGCTGATCGTGCGCAGGTTGTTCTGGCGCGATCCGGCGTTCATCATCACGCTGACGGCCTTCTCGCTGTTCTTCTTCTACAAGATCCGCATTGTCCCCGAGCACTTCTGGGCGTCGCGGCGCTTCCTGCCGATGATCCTGCCGGGCGGCCTGCTGCTGGTCGCGGCGGCCGCGCTGACCGGCGTGCGCGGCCGGTCGCTGTTCACGCGGGCCATCCGGGGCCCGATCGGGGTCGTCTTCCTGGCGCTGCTCGCCACCCAGTACGCGCGCGCCGCGCGCCCGGTGGTGGAGCACGTTGAATACGCGGGCATCATCCCGCGGCTCGAGGCGCTCGCCGCGCAGCTGGGAGACGACGACCTGCTGATCGTCGAGTCGAAGGACGCGGGCTCCGACGTTCACGTGCTCGCGCTGCCGCTGGCCTACACCTACGCCAGGGCCGTGCTGGTCCTGTCGAATGCGGCGCCCGACAAGGTGATGTTCGCGGCGTTCCTGGATCAGGCGCGGGCCCACTACCGCCGGGTGCTGTTCCTCGGCGGCGGCGGCACGGACCTGCTGTCGTCTCGCTGGAGTGTCGCACCGGTCTCGAGCGATCGGTTCCAGGTGCCGGAGTATGAATCCGCGCGGAACGCATTTCCCCGCTACGTCAGGCAAAAGGAATTCGATTACAGCGTCTACGCGTTCGGGCCGCCGGCCGCGCGCCGGGACGCCGGCGATCTCGACGTCGGCATCAACGACGACCTGAACGTCGTCCGCTTCCATGCCAAGGAATCGAGCGGAGGGCGCACTTTCCGGTGGTCGCAGCGGCAGTCGTTCGTGCTGGTCGATGGCCTGCGCGACAGCTCCCGCTCGCTGTCGATCTGGATGAACGACGGCGGCCGTCCCTCGGCCGCACCGGCGGCGGACGTCACAGTCCTCATCGGCGACCGCATCCTGGCGACCGTGCGTGTGACGTCCGGCTTCAACGAGTATGTCGTGCCGATTCCCGCGGACCTCGCAGCCGCCGCGGCCGCCGCGGGCGAACCCGTCCGCATGACGCTGCGGACATCGACGTGGAACCCGCAGGTGATGCTGGGCACCTCCGACGATCGGGACCTCGGCGTGATGGTGGATCGCGTGGCGGTGCGATGACGGCACGCCTGAACATCGAACACCCGCGAGAGCGCGCGCTGGTGACCGCGGCGGACATCCTGCTGGCGCCGCTGTCGCTGCGGCGGGTGTTCGCGGCGGCCGGTCACCCGCCGCCGCGACGGATTCTCTGTTTCCGCCTCGAGCGGATCGGTGACCTGCTGATGACCGGTCCGGCGCTGGCAGCGTTGCGCGCGCTGGCCCCGGAGGCGTCGATTGATCTGGCGGTCGGCAGCTGGAACCGCGAGATCGCGGCGGCCATCCCCGAGGTGGACGGCATCGAGATCCTGGACGCGGACTGGCTCGCCCGCGGCGGCGCGGGTCTCAGTCCGCTTGGGCTGGCGCGCCGGGCGGCGCGCTGGCGGTCGCGCCGCTACGACCTGGCGATCAATTTCGAGCCAGACATCAGGACCAACATCGCGATGGCGGCGGCCGGCGCGCGGCGCACGGCAGGCTTCGCCAGCGGGGGCGGCGGCGCGCTGCTCGACCTCGCGCTCGACTACGACGTGACGGCGCACACCATCGACAACGCCAGGCGGCTGGTGCAGGCCGCCATGGGAGGCGCGCCGGAGGCCCCCGCCCGCTGGGCGCTGCGGATACCCGAGGAGGCCCGGGCCGATGCCACCAGCCTGCTGGCGCGCTTCGCGGGCGGGTTGACAGTGGGGATGCACGTCAGCGGCGGACGCGCGATCAAGCAGTGGCCCGAGACCAGCTTCCGCGAGGTCGCCGAGTGCCTCGTGCGCGACCGATCGGCGGCGGTCGTGCTGACCGGAACGCCCGCCGATCGCGCGCAGGTGGAGATCGTCCTGGCGGCGCTGCCGCCAGACCGTGTGCTGGATCTCTCCGGCGACCCGGGTCTCCTGCGGGCCGCCGCGGTGATCGCCCAGCTGGACCTGTTGGTGACCGGCGACACCGGGCCGATGCACCTGGCGAACGCGGTCGGCACGCCGGTCGTCGCGGTGTTCGGCCCGTCCGATCCGCGGCGCTATGCGCCGCAAGGCACCCGCGACGTCGTGGTCCGCATCGATCTGCCGTGCAGCCCGTGCAACCGCATCCGGCAGCCCCCGGCCCGTTGCATCGGTCACACCCCGGATTGCCTGTCGGGCATCAGCCCGGCCGACGTGCTCGCGGCGATCGACGAGACGCTCGGCGGCGGGGCGGCGCGATGATCACGCTCGACATCGACTCGGGCTCAGGACCGAGGCGGGTGGCACTGCGGTCGTACCTCGACCCCCAGCACGAGGAACAGGCGCACGACGAGGCCTACGCGTGGATCAAGGCGGTGCGGCACCTCGAGGTGGACGGCGTCCCATTCCGTCGCCGCTTCACCTTCCGGGGTGACTCGCTCTGGTGGTTCGCCGAGCTCTATCTGCACAAGGAGCGGGTGATCCTCGAGGCCCTGCGCACCATCGCCGCCTTCGACGCGCTGGTCGAACGCGAACGGCCGCTGACGATTCGATACGTCGACGGCAGCAATCCCGGGGTAGTCGCCCAGGCGGCCGCCGCTCGCAAGGTGCGCTACAGCGGCCCCGGCTGGCCCGCCACACCGCGCCTCGCGTTACTGCGGATGGAGGCGCGGGCGACGGCACTCGCCGTGGGGGCGCGGCTGTCGACGCTGCGCGCGGCCCCGGCGGCGGCGCGGCCGGGACGAATCGCGGCGTTCGTGCACACCGCGTTCTGGCGCGCCGACGGCGCCGATGGCGGCGCCGAGTCGTACATCGGTCCCGTGCTCCGCGCGCTCGAGACCCGCGCGACGGCGGCGGCCATGCGGTATGTCGGCATCGGCGCGCGCAGCAACTTCCGCGCCCGCCGCTGGTGGGATCCGATCGTCGCGCGCGACGGGACCACCATCGTGCCGATCGAACGTTATGCGCCGGCGGCCGCGCTCGCCGGGTCGCGCGCCGTCTACCGCGATCGGCACCGCGCGCGCCGCGGCATGTGGCAGAGCGCGGCGCTGCGCGCGCACGCGGTGATCCGCGGCTGCGACTGCTGGCCGCTGGTCCGCCAGCAGCTGGCCGGCATCGCGCTGCTGCAATTCCCCTGGTCGGCCCGATCGATGGACCAGGCCGCCGCGGCGCTCGACGCCCTCGCGCCGGAGGTGGCGGTGACCTACGCGGAAGCGGGGGGATGGGGTCGCGCGCTCGCGCTCGAGTGCCGGCGGCGCGGCGTGCCGCTCGCCGGCCTGCAGCATGGGTTCATCTACCGGCACTGGCTCAACTACCGGCACGAGGCCGACGAAATGATCGCGGATCCCGCGAATCCATCCGACCGCGGCTTCCCATGCCCTTCCGCGACGCTGCTGTTCGACGAGCACGCCGCGCAGCATCTCCTGTCGAAGGGCCGCTATCCTGCGTCCACGCTCGCGGTCACGGGCAGCGCCCGCCTCGACGAGCTCTCGGCCGCGATGCGCGCGGTCACGCCCGAGGACACGGTTAGGGTGCGCACCGCCTACGACGCCACGGCGCCGCGTGCGCTCGTGCTGTTGGCTGCGAAGGAGCGCGAGGCGCGGCCGTTCCTGCCCGCGCTGCTCGATGCGGTCCGCGGCATGCCCGACGTGCAGCTCGTCATCAAGCCGCATCCCGCCGAGGTCCCGGGCGTCTACGCGAGCGTCATCGCCGGCGTCCGCAATGTGCGCGTGGCGGCAGATGTGCCGCTCCCGTCACTGCTGGCCGCCGCCGACGCCATCGTCACCATCAACTCGACCGTGGCGATTGACGCCCTGGCCTTCGGCGTGCCGTCGCTCGTCATCGGCCTGCCGAACAACCTGACGCCTTTCGTGGAGGCCGGGCGGATGGCCGGGGCGGGACCGGCGCCGGAGGAAATCAGGGGTGGCCTCGCCAACGTCCTGTATAATCAGGAGTTCCGCAGCAGTCTCCACAGCCGCGCCGTGCATCCGGCTCATAATGACGGGCAGGCTGCGGCCCGATCGGCCGAGGCGATTCTCGGCTTGGCGCGCTCCGGACCGGGATAGAGGGGGAACCATCACGATGCGTGTGTTGATTACGGGCGGGGCAGGCTTCGTCGGTTCGCATCTCGCCGAGGCCCTGCTCGCGCGGGGCGACGATGTCTACGTGCTCGATGATCTGTCCACGGGTTCGATTGACAACATCGCGCATCTCAAGACCAACCCGAAGTTCCATTACACCATCGACACCGTCACCAACGAGCCGCTGCTCGCCGAACTCGTGGACCGCTGCGACACGGTCGCGCACCTCGCGGCGGCGGTCGGCGTGAAGCTGATCGTGGAGTCGCCCGTCCGCACCATCGAGACCAACGTGCACGGCACCGAAGTCGTCCTCAAGGTCGCCAACAAGAAGAAAAAGCTGGTGCTCATCGCCTCGACCTCCGAGGTCTACGGCAAGAGCGCGAAGGTGCCGTTCAGCGAGGACGACGATCTCGTGCTCGGCCCGACCTCCAAGCACCGCTGGGCCTACGCCTGCAGCAAGATGATCGACGAGTTCCTGGCGCTGGCCTACTGGAAGGAGCGCAAGCTTCCCGTCATCGTCGTGCGGTTGTTCAACACCGTGGGCCCGCGCCAGACCGGCCAGTACGGCATGGTGGTCCCGAACTTCGTACGGCAGGCCCTCGCCAACGAGCCGATCACGGTGTTCGGGGACGGCACCCAGTCGCGCAGCTTCACCTACGTCGGGGACGTGGTGAGGGCCGTGGTCGCCTTGATCAACGAACCGCGCGCGGTCGGCCAGGTCTTCAATATCGGCAACGGTCACGAAATCTCGATTCGCGACCTGGCCCAGCGGATCAAGCAGCTGACGGGCAGCAGCTCGACAATCGTCACCATCCCCTACGATCAGGCCTACGAGTCCGGTTTCGAGGACATGCCGCGCCGGGTGCCCGACATCGCCAAGATCCGGGCGCTGATCGGCTACGAGCCGACCGTCGAGCTCGACGAAATCCTGACGCGGGTGATCGCGTCGTTGCAGACCGCATGAAGCTCAAAGCCACCGCGCGCCGGGCCGCCGAATCGATGCTGCGCAGCCAGGCGAAGCCGATCCGGAACCTGCTGCTCGCGACCGGGCGCGACCGCTCGCCTATCCTCCCCGAGATCGTCCAGATCGAGAGCACGAACATCTGCAACGCGAAGTGCGTGTTCTGCCCGCGCGACGACATGCACCGCCGCCAGGGGGTGATGAGCGTCGCCCTGTTCAGGAAAGTCGTGGACGAGTGCGCGGCGCTCAACATCACGCACGTGCGCATGCACAACTACGGCGAGGCGTTTCTCGATCGCCACCTCACCGAGAAAGTGCGCTACGCCAAGGACAAAGGCATCAAGGAAGTCGGCCTGATCAGCAACGGCTCGCTGATCACCGAGAAGGTGGCGCGCGGCATCATCGAAGCCGGCCTGGATGCGATCAACATCAGCGTCGACGCCGGCGGCAAGGAAGTCTTCGAAGAAACCCGCATCGGGCTGAACTACGACAAGGTGATCGCCAACATCGAGCGCCTGGTTCGCATCCGCGCCGAGCTCGGCAAGCGTCGACCCAAACTCATCCTGTCGTTCGTGCGGCAGAACAACTCCGCGGATGAGCAGGCCTTCATCGAGCACTGGCGCAACGTGGCCGACAAGATTCATATCACCGAGCTCCACAACTGGGCTGGTACGCTCAACCACGAATCCGACGTCAACTACCCGTGCTACCGCCCGTGGCTGACCTTCACCGTGCTGTGGGATGGCCGCGTCTCGTTGTGCTGCGCAGATTTCGACGGAAAAATAATCCTCGGCGATCTCAATTCCCAATCCATCGCCGAGGTCTGGAATTCCGAGCCCTTCCGGGATGTCCGCCGCCAACACCTCGAGAGCGGGGGCCCGGACATCTGCCGGGCCTGCGATCTGCCGAGGAAAGACTCGCCGTTGTGGATCACGAAACTGGTCTGACGGCCGGTGGGATGCTCCGCGGGTCGGCTCAGCCAGACGCCGACTGTCCCCCGCTTCCGGGCGTCTGAACCGGCGTATACTTTGAAGCGGGAGATCCCTATGAAAAACACCCTTCTTCGCTGCGCGTTTGCCGCGGCCGTGGCCGGCGGCCTTGCCGCGCCGGCCTCCGCCGGCGAGCTCACATTGACGATGCAGGACGGGCGGGTGACCATCATGGCCGACAACGTGCCCCTGCGGCAGATCCTGCAGGAATGGGCGCGCGTCGGCCAGACGAAGATCGTCAATGCCGACAAGATGAACGGGCCGTCAGTCACACTGCAGTTGATCAACGCGTCGGAGCGCGACGCGCTCGACATCCTCCTGCGCACCGCGAGCGGATATATCGCGGCCCCGCGGCCGGTGCCCATGGCCAATGCGGCCTTCTACGATCGGGTCACGATCATGCCGACGAGCCGCGCCCCCGCGGTGACGGCCGGCAATTCGGGGCCGACGCCGACCTTCCAGCGGCCGCCGCAGCCGATCGACGAGAGCGACGAGCCGATCAACGTCGTGATGCCGCTGCAGCAGGGAAACCCCGTGGTCGGGCAGTTCCCGGGCATGCCGCCGCAGCAGCCCGGCCAGATGCCGCAGATGCAGATGCCCCAGATGCCGCAGATGACGCAGCCTGGACAGCCGGCGGTGACCGGTCAGACCTCGCCGCTGACGCTCCCGCGTCCGGGCGCCGTCCCGCCGCAGCAGGTTCCCGGGGGCGTCCCGAATCCGTACCAGCCGATCATCCGTCCCCCCGGCACCGGCGGCCGCGGCGGCGGGCCTGGAATCTAGGCTTTAGTCTTTGGGCTTTGGGCTTTGGGCGCCCTGAAACCCACCAGCTCCCTAAAGCCTAAAGCCCAAAGCCCAAGGCCAAAGGCCCAAGGCCTAGTACAATCGGCCCTCAATGCCCACGCCCGAGATGGTTCGCCAGGGCGAATACGCGGCGCGCGGCGACTATCACCGCACGCTCGATCCTTCCTGGGACTATTACCCGACCTACCTCGCCAAGCTCGATGCGGTCCGCCGCTATCTGAACGCGCTGCCGGCGGCGTCGCGCGTGCTGGATGCCGGATGCGGCGAAGGCGTGCTGGTGGAGGAGTATGCCGGCCGTCTCGACATCACGGGCGTTGACGCGAACTATTCGTCGGCGCGGGTCACGCTCGGGTCGGTGACGGCGCTGCCCTTCCCCGATGGATCCTTCGACCGCACGCTCTGTCTCGATGTGCTGGAGCACCTGGCCTACGCGGAACAGCCGCGGGCACTGGCCGAGCTCTTTCGCGTGTTGCGGCCCGGCGGCGAACTGCTGGTGTCGGTGCCGAACCTCGCGCACCTGCAGTCCCGCATTCACTTCCTGCTGCGCGGGCGGTTGATCCGCACCGCCTCCGAGTACAAGCATCCCGGGGATCGACCGGTCGCCGAGTACCTGCAGCTCGGGCGGCGGGCCGGGTTCTCGCTGGTCGGGCGCCACGGCATCTTCCCGACGGTTCCGGTCCTCACGCACCTCGTGCGCCGACATCCGCGGGCGCTCGCGCCGCTGCACCGCGCGCTGACGCGATGGCTGCCCGTGCCCGGGTGGTGCTTCCTGAACCTGCTGACCTTCCGCAAGCCGCAAGGCTGACCCACGACATTGCCGAGTGACCCCGTCAGGACCCCCCGCTCGTGTTCCTGAAAATCCGCGAGCTCTCGAAGAACGTCACCGTCTACGGACTCGGCGACGTCGCGGTCTCGATCGTCAACTTCCTCCTGCTCGGCGTCTACGTCACCTATTTCAACGCCGAGGATTACGGCGTCATCGGCGTGCTCGGCGCGATGGAAGTGATCGCCAAGATCGTTTTCCGGTTCGGGCTCGATGGCTCGTTCATGCGGTTGTTCTACGACTGCCCGGACGACGCGGCGCGGCGCCGGCTGGCCTCCACGATCTTCTTCTTCCTGCTGGCCATCAACGGTGCCTTCGTGACCATCCTGATGCTGGCGGCGCCGCGGCTGGGGGAGCTGTTCCTCGGCAGCCAGCACCACACGGCCGCCCTGCGGCTGATGCTGCTGAACACGTTCGGCATCGGCTTCACCTTCATCCCCTTCCACGTGCTCCGGATGGAACGGCGGACAGTGACGTTCAGCCTGATGACGCTGGTGCGCGCGGCGCTGACGATCGCGCTCCGCCTGGTGTTCGTGATGTCGCTCGGCCTCGGCGTGACGGGCTTGTTTCTCGCGGACATCGTCGTCACCCTGGTCATGCTGTCGCTCCTGGCGCGCTGGTTTGCGCCGCTCATCCGGTCGATGTTTTCCGCCACGGTGCTGCGGGACGCGCTGGCCTTCGGGCTGCCGCGCGTGCCCCATGCCGCGGCGCAGCAGGTCATCGCGGTCGGCGACAAGTTCCTGCTCACCATCTACGGCACCCTGCAGACTGTCGGGATCTACTCGATGGCGGTGTCGTTCGGCTTGACGCAGAAGCTGTTCCTCAGCGCGTTCGAATCGGCATGGGCGCCGTTCTACTACGCCGCCATTCGCGAGCCCGACGCGCCCCGGGTGTTCCGCACCGTGACGACGTATGGGATCGCGGTGCTCGCGCTGCTGACGGCCGGTCTGTCGGCGATCGGCCGTCAGGCCGCCGAGGCGATGACCCACGGGCGCCTCCTGGCGCCCGACGACCCGCGCTGGAACGACGTCGCCACCGTCATCACCTGGACGGCGATCGGAGTCTTCCTCCAGGGCGTCTACCTGCTGACCTCGATCGGCCTGAACATCACGAAACGCACGCAGTACTATCCGCTCGCGACGATCACCGCGGCGACGACCAACATCGGATTGAATCTCCTGCTGATCCCCCGCTACGGGATCGTGGGTGCGGCGTGGGCCAACGGCGCCGCCTACGCGGTGCAGGCAGCGCTGGGCTACGTCTTGTCGCAGCGTTGCTACCCGATCGCGTACGAGTGGGGCCGGATCGTCCGGGTCTGCCTGGCGGGGCTCGCGGCGTACATCGCGGCGCGGCTGGTGCCCTCCATCGAGCTGTCGGTCGATCCTCGTTCCACCATCGCGCCGTTGCCCGACCTCGTCCTCCGCGGCATCACCGTGATCGTGGTGTTTGGCGGCCTGCTGGTGGTGACGCGCTTTTTCCACGCCGACGAACTGCGCCGCCTGGGGTCCATCCGCCGCCGCAGCGCGCCGGTCGCGACCACTGCGGCCGCGCCCGATAGTACTGAGCGGGCCGGCGAAATCGTCGCCACCGACTTCGGAAGGCCGGAGTAATGGCCACAGACAACCACGGCCCTTCCGCCACGGACCAACACCGACAAACACAGAGAAGATCCGTGTCGTTCCGTGTTGGTCTGTGGCTGATATTCGCCGTGGCGCTGGCGCTGCGGCTGATCGGGCTGCGTTACGGCCTGCCGGCGGTCTACAACCCCGACGAAGTGGCCATCATGTCGCGCACGCTGGCCTTTGCGAAATGGGACTTCAATCCGCACAACTTCCTCTACCCGACGTTCTATTTCTACGCGCTGTTCGCCTGGCAGGGCATCACCGCTCTTGCCGCGGTGGCCACCCGGTCGGTGGCGTCGTTCGGTGCGTTCCAGCGGGAGTTCTTTCTCGATCCGACGCGCGTCTTCGTGGCGGGACGGCTGCTGACGGCGCTGCTCGGCGCCGGAACGGTCGTGGCCACCGGAATCCTCGGGTCGCGCCTGTGGTCGCCGCGCGTGGGTGTGCTGGCCGCCCTGCTGCTGGCGGTCGCGCCGCTGCACGTGCTGAACTCCCACTACGTGAAGCACGACGTGCCGGTGACGTTCCTGATCATGCTGGCGTACCTGGCGTATGCGCGGCTCTGGGACAAGGTCGGTGGAGGGCCTGAGGGGGCAGTCCGGAGTTTCCGCCTTCAGCCGGAAGGACCACTACTCTGCGCCGCGGCGATCACCGGCGCGGCGTTCTCCACGCACTATTACGCCATCTTCCTGGCCCTCCCGCTGGCCTGGTCGGCGGCGCGCGGAGCCCGCGACGGACGCGACGTGGTCCGGCGCGTGGCGATGGCGGCGGCGGTGAGCGCGGCGGTGTTCTTTCTGCTCTCTCCCTTCCTCCTGGTGGAGCCCGGCACGGCGCTGCGCGACATCGCCGCCAACCGGCAGATCGTGGTCGACCGGGCGGTCGAGCGTCTCGGCTACGTGGCCAGCGCCGCGCGCTACGCGACGCTGCTGCTGTTCGACACGGTGGGCCTGCCCTCGGCGCTGCTGGGCCTGGCCGGACTCGTGATCGCCCTCCGGAAGGATCCGCTTCGCGCGTCCTGGCTGCTCGCCTTCGCGGTACCGTTCCTGCTCTTTATCGCCGGCACCTTTCCGGCCAGCCGCTACCTCGTGCCGCTCGCCCCGTTTATGGCGATCCTCGCCGCCATCGCGGTGGCGTGGCTGTGGCAGCGGCAGCGCCTCGCGGCCCAGGTCCTGTTCGTCACGGCATTTGCGGTCGCGGGGCTCGAGTGCCTGCGGACCGGCGCCTTCATCCGACAGACCGACACGCGCACGCTGGCACTCCACTACATCCACAGCCACATCCCGTCGGGGGCCACCATCCTGACCCAGCCGTACTCGGTGCCGCTGGAGCCAACGGCCGCTGTGCTGGAAGAAGCGGTGGCCCGCTCGGGGCGCGAGCTGCCGACCAAGACCCGGCTGCAGATCGCGCGCGACCCGTATCCCGCCCCCGCTTACCGCCTGATCTATCTGGGCCGGGGCATGGACGTCGACAAGCTCTACCTGCCGTATGAACAGCTCGGCGTTGCCGATCCGCTCGCCGCGCTCCGGCGGGAACACGTGGCGTTCCTGGTCTTGAAACGGTACAATGACGCGGCCCCAGCAATGATGACGCTCCTGACGGCCCTGGCCGGAAAGGGCCGGCGTATTGCCGTGTTTTCACCGTATTCACACGCCGCCGGCGACAAGACCCCCGCGGCTGAGCCCTTCCTGCACAACAGCGATGCCCGGATCGCGGCGACGCTCGAGCGCCCCGGTCCGGTCGTGGAAATCTGGCGGATAGATGGTCCTGGTTCGTAAACTGCGCGAGCGCCTGAAGACAACGGCCCGGTCGATGCCGCTGGCCCGGCACGCGTGGGCGCGGTTCCGCCGGCATCGCTACGAGGGACGCATCCAGCGCTTCCTCAAAGAGGCCACCGGCCGCGCCGACCGCCTGCCGATGGGCGCGGTCTACGAAGCCACGATGCGGTGCAACCTGCACTGCGAGTTCTGCTACGTGGGCGACCTGCTCAACCTCGAAGGGGAATGGCGGCAGGAGCTGACGCTCGAGGCCTTGTCGAACGCGTTCCCCGCGCAGAAGGACTTCCAGATCAGCCTGACCGGCGGCGAGATCTTCATGCGCAAGGACATCATGTCCGTGCTCGATCTCTTCCGCGAGAAGGGCTACGCGGCCGGTTATCTCACCACCAACGGCACGATCATCACGGAAGAACGCGCCGAGGCGCTGGCCGAGCTCGCGGCCAGGGGCTTCCTCAAACACATCAGCGTGTCGGTGGACGGCCCGAAAGAACTGCACGACGCGGCGCGCGGGCTGCAGGGCACCTTCGAGCGGACCACGGAAGGGCTCCGCCGCCTGCAGAGCGCGGCCAAACGCAAGGGCGCACCGCTGCGCGTGAGCATCAACACCACCGTCGCGCACGAGAGCCTCGAGGCACTCGACCAGATGGTCGACGTGGCGGAACAGCTCGGGGTGGACGCCATCGGCCTGAACCACCTGATGTTCAGCACGCCGGAGGAAGTGGCCGAGACGGTGAAGATGATCGGCGCGACCGATCCCTCCGTGATCGCCACGTTCGTCACCCGGGATCCGGGACTGGACGTGGAGCAGGTGCGCCGGAAGGTCACGGCGCTGGCGCAGAAGTGCAAGGACCGCAACATCCTGTTCGACTTCCGCCCCAAGGTGCACACCCAGCTGATGGACAGCTACTACACGCCCGGGACGAAGCTGGAGGGCCGCTGCCTCTATCCCTTCCTGCACGCGCGCGTGTCGTTTTCCGGCAAGGTCGTGTTCTGCCCGTTCATCCGGGTCGAAGTCGGCGACCTCACGGAGTCCACGCTCGAGCAGGTCTGGAACGGCGAACGTTACGTCGAGCTGCGGCGTCGCCTGCTCGAACACGGCATCTTCCCGGTGTGCCGGCGGTGCTGCAAAGTCGAACTCTCGCCCGTGCCGGCCGTCGCCACCGCCGACCTGCCGCGGCGCCGCGCCATTCCCGTGACGGTCGTGCACACGTGATCGGCCAGCGCACCCTCCTCGTCAACCCGCCGCTCGTCAACGGCATCGCCTTTACGCGCCAGGGGCGCTGCCAGGAGCGCGAGGAAGTGCTGGGCACGACCAAGCCTCCCTACACACTCGCGCTGCTCGCGTCACTGCTCCGCGACGCCGGCTGCGCTGTCCGCCTGGTCGATCTCACCGCCGAGCGGAAAAGCGTGGACGACCTGATCGGGCGGCTCGATCGCGAGGGCTTCAGGCCCACGCTCATCCTCTTCCCCAGCACCACCCCTACGCTCGACGTGGACGTCGTCGAAATCGCGAAACTCAAGAAGCGTTTCGGCGCGCCGATGTTCTGCTTCGGGCCGCACGCCTCCACCACCCCGCAGGCGTCGATGCTGCGCGCGCCGGACGTCGATGGCATGTTCGTCGGCGAGCCCGAGGACGGCGCGCTGGAACTCGCGCTGCTGGATTCGATCGATCACCTGCACGCGGTTCCGAGCCTCACCTGGCGCCGAGCCGGCACCATCGTCGCGCACACGGCGAAAGGGTCATACGCGGGGTTTGCCACGATGCCGTATCCGGCGTGGGACCTCGTGCCGCGGTCGTTGTACTCGCTGCCGCTCGTGAATCGGCCGTATGTCATCGTCGAGACCAGCCGCGGCTGCCCGTATTCGTGCGATTTCTGCGTCGCGCCGATCCACCAGGGGCATAAATTCCGCGAGCGCAGCCCGAAGGCGCTGGTTGACGAGATCGAACGCAGCTACCGCGAGTTCGGTGTCGACTTCTTCTACCTCTGGGGCGACACCGTCACGCTCAACGTCAAGACCTTCACGGCGTTCTGCGACGAGCTGATTGCCAGGAACCTGCCGATCCAGTGGTTCGGCAACGCCCGCGCCGACAACCTCACCGATCCCGCGTTCGTGCACCGCCTGCGCAAGTCCGGCTGCTGGATGCTGGCGATGGGCATCGAGACCGAGTCCGAGGAAATCCGCAAGGACATGGTGAAGAGGCTCGAGCGGGTGAAGATCCAGGCCGCGCTCAACAACATGCGCGAGGCCGGGATCCGGTCCTTTGCGTTCTTCATCCTCGGCTACCCCGGCGAGACGCCCGCGACCATCGAGCACACCATCGAATACGCGATCGAGCTCAATCCTGACTTCGCGAACTTCTATCCGGCGGTCCCCTACCCGGGCACGGCGCTCTACGACAAGGTCGTCAGGGACGGCATGCT
>JBKJRJ010000364.1:0-4350 GCA_046594705.1 Vicinamibacterales bacterium | reverse complement strand
CTCTTCCACGCCCCTCGCCTGAACAGGATCAGGCTGACCACCGCGAGCAGGGAGTAGGACACCGTCAGCGCGATGAAGACGCCGCTCGGTCCGAAGCCGGCGCGGCGCGCCAGGAACCACGCCAGCGGAATCTCGAACAACCAGAACACGAAGAGGTTGATGACGGTCGGCGTCCAGGTATCGCCGGCGCCATTGAACGCCGACGTCAACACCATGCCGCCCGCATAAAACACGAACCCGAGGCTGACGGTGCGCAGGCAGCCGATCGCGAAGGGCTGAACCAGGGGGTCGGTGGTGAACAGCGACGTGATGAACGGCGCGAACACCAGGAAGACGAGCCCGACGGCGCCCAAGAACACCATGTTGATGCGCGCGGCGGTCCACACGGCGGCTTCGGCGCGCGCCGGCTGCCCCGCCCCGAGGTTCTGCCCCACCATCGTCGCGGCGGCGTTACTGATGCCAAACGCCGGCAGCAGCGCAAAGATAATCAAGCGGATGCCGATGGTGTACCCCGCCAGCGCGGCGCTGCCGAAGATCGAGAGGATCCGCACGAGACCGATGTAACTGGCCGTGCTGATCAGGATCTGGACCGTGCCGAGCCCCGAGAGCCGCAGCATCGCCCGCATTGCGCCGACGTCGATACGCAGGTGACGCCCGCGCAGCTGCACGCGCCCGCGGCCGCCGGTCAAGACGTGGAGCTGGTAAAGCACCGCGGTGCCGCGTCCGAGATTGGTCGCCACGGCGGCGCCCGCCACGCCCATTTCAGGGAATGGGCCCAGGCCGAAGATGAAGCATGGCCCGAGCACGATGTTGAGGGCGTTACCGAGAATCAGCACACGCATGGCGATGGCCGCGTCGCCGGCGCCGCGGAAGACGGCGTTCAACAGGAACAGCAGCAGCACGGTGGCGTTGCCGCCGAGCATGATGCGCGTGAACCGCCCGCCGGTCGCCACGACGGTCTCCGACGCCCCCATCAGCCGCAGCAGGGCATCGGCATTGGGCGCCGCCAGCACGGCGATCGCCGCCGCCACCGCGAGCCCGAGCAGGATCGACTGGCCGGCCGCGTGGGCCGCCGCCTCCGGATCGTGCTCACCGGTCCTGCGCGCCACCAGCGCCGTGGCCCCAATCGACAGCCCCATCGCGGCGGTATAGATGATGGTCAGCATCGACTCAGTCAGCCCGACAGTGGCGACCGCGTCAGCGCCGAGATGCGCCACCCAGAACACGTCCGCGATGGCAAAAATCGACTCCATGGCCATTTCGAGGACCATCGGCACCGACAGCAGGATGACCGCGCGCCCGACCGGGGCCGTGGTGTAATCGATCTCGGCGCCGCGGACCGCCTCGCGCAGGGTGGCCCAGATTCCGGGGGACTTCTCAGTGCTTGATCCTGACATCGGCCCACTAGTCTACGAGGACTCGGCACGTCATTGGCACCACTGACGACGCCCGATCGCGATCGAGAACCGGTCCGATCGAATCAACTTCAACAAAAGCAAGGGACTGCGCGTCTAACCCACTTTATGGAAGCATTCATCAAGGATCTGAAGCACTCCCTGCGCATGTTCGCGCAGAGTCCCGCATTCACCCTCGCCGCCATCGCCGCCCTGACGCTGGGGATCGGGGCCAATACCGCGATTTTCTCGGTCGTCAACGCCGTGCTGCTCAAGCCGGTGGCCGTCCCGGACCCCGACCGCGTCGTGATGTTCATGAACGTCTCGCCGCGTGGCAGCGGGGGTGGCGCCTCGCCGGCCAAGTTCGCGCATTACCAGGCGCAGACCGAGATCGCGCAGGACGTCTCGGCGTTCAACCCCGGGGTGATGAACTACACCGGCGGCACGTTCCCCGAGCAGTTGCGGTCCGGCCGCGTGTCCGCCGACTTCTTCAAGCTCACCGGGGCGCCGGTCCTGCTGGGCCGCACATTCACGGCCGCGGAAGACCTGCCGGGCGGCCCGCGCGTCACGGTCATTTCCCGCCATCTCTGGCAAACGCGGTTCAACGCCGACCCAAACATCCCGGGCAAGAGCATCTCCCTCGGCGGGGAGCCCTATACGATCGTCGGCGTCCTGAACGAGTTCGACTTCCGCGAATTCGGGCCCACGCCCCAGGTCTGGGTATTGTTCCAATTCGATCGAAACACCGCCGATCAGGGGCACTACTTTCAGGCGATGGGCCGGCTGAAGCCAGGCGTGACGTTGCAGCAGGCGAATAGCCGCATCGGGGAGTCGGCCAAGGACTTCCGCGCGAAGTTCCCCAACTCGCTGGGGCCGCAGAACTCGTTCGGCGTGCAGACCATCCGCGACGTGATCGTGCGGCAGGACGTCAAGCAGTCGCTGCTCATTTACGGGGGCGCGGTGAGCTTTGTGCTGCTGATTGCCTGCGCCAACGTGGCCAACCTGCTGCTGGTCCGCGCCACCGGACGCCGGCGCGAGATCGCGATTCGCGCGGCCATCGGCGGATCGCGCGGGCGTATCATCCGCCAGCTGCTCACTGAGAGCGTGGTGCTGTCGCTCGCCGGGGGCGTCATGGGCCTGCTGGTGGGCTGGGCCGGCATCCGCGCGCTGCTCTCCGTCAATACCGCCGGGCTGCCACGCGTCGGCGAGAACGGTGCGCTAGTCGGCTTCGACTGGCGCGTCGTGGCGTTCGCGCTGTTCGTGTCGCTGGCGACCGGCATCATCTTCGGATTGATTCCGGCGCTCCAGAGCTCCAAGACCGATCTGACGACGACGCTGAAAGAGAGCGCCGGGCGGTCCGGCACCGGCTTCCGCCAGAACAAGGCGCGTTCAATCCTCGTCATCATCGAGGTCGGGCTGGCGATGGTGCTCCTGATCGGATCGGCACTGCTCATCCGCACCGCGATGGCGCTCGGCCGGGTCGATCCCGGCTTCGACA
Source organism: Vicinamibacterales bacterium (assembly GCA_046594705.1). Taxonomy (GTDB): domain Bacteria; phylum Acidobacteriota; class Vicinamibacteria; order Vicinamibacterales; family 2-12-FULL-66-21; genus JAICSD01. The sequence continues at coordinate 1,458 of JBKJRJ010000364.1, read as the reverse complement.
CACACAACGTCCTGACGCTGAAGATGTCGATGAAGGGCGCTCAGTACGACAAGGCAGAGGCGGTCGAGCAGGTGATCCGGAACGGCGTCGAGAGGCTGCGCGCGATCCCCGGCGTGGTCAACGCCAGCGCGACCTGCTGCGTGCCGCTGCAGGGAGGCTACGGCCTGCCCTTCCGCGTCGTCGGGCGACCCCTTGCGGCCGACAGCCAGGGACCGTTCCACGGCGGCGGCGGCTGGATGACCGTGTCACCAGGCTACTTCGAAGTGTTCAAGATCCCGGTGAAGCACGGGCGCACCATCAACGAGCGCGACACCAGCACCTCGACGCCGGTCGTGATGATCAACGAAGCGATGGCCAAGCAGTTCTGGCCGAAGGCCGACCCGATGTCAGACCGCATCATCATCGGCAAGGAAGTGATGCCGGCCTTTTCGACCGAAGGGGAACGCCAAATCATCGGCATCGTGGCCGACATCAAGAGCAGCGGCCTCGACAGCGAGGCGCAGCCGCAGATGTACATCCCGCAAGCGCAGGTGCCGGATGCCGCCAACGCGCTGAACGTGGGCCTGACACCGGTGTCGTGGGTGGTGCGGACGCAGGTGCCGCCGCAATCCCTCAGCAACACCATCCAGGAGCAGCTGCGGCAGGCCACCGGCCTCCCGGTGTCGGACGTGACGTCGATGGACGACATCGTGTCAGTCTCGGTTTCGCGCCAGAAATTCAACATGTGGGTGATGACGGTGTTCGGGGCGTGCGCGCTGCTGCTGGCCGCGATCGGCATCTACGGCCTGATGGCGTACTCGGTCGAACAGCGCACCCAGGAGATCGGGATCCGGCTGGCGCTCGGCGCGCAGGCGTCGCAGGTGAAGAACATGGTGGTGCTCCAGGGCATGCGCCTGGCGCTGGTCGGAGTGGTGCTGGGGCTGGGCGGCGCCTTCTTGCTCGCCAGGTTCATCACCACGTTCCTGTTCGGGGTAACGGCCAAGGATCCGGCGGTCTTCGTCGGGGTCCCGCTGCTGCTTACGGCGATCGCCTTCGTCTCGGTCTGGCTGCCGGCCCAACGGGCCAGCAAGATCGATCCGATCATCGCGCTCCGAGCCGAGTAGGCCTCTTAGGCTTTGGGCTTTGGGCTTTGGGACAAAGAGAAAAGACGGCGGGTCTTCCCCGCCGTCTTTTCAACTGAGCCAGCCCTAAAACCTAAAGCCTGAAGCCTAGACTAAGGCCTGTTACCGCACTGCGAGCGTCAGGAACAGCGCGGTTCCCCGCCGGTTGATGAGCACCAGCGAGGCCTTGCCGTCGGTGCGATCGAGCGAGGCTTTCACGTCCGCGGTGGTCCGCACCGCCTTGCCGTCCACCTTCACGATCACGTCGCCTTCCTGCAGGCCGCTCTCCGCGGCGATGCCGGATGGATCGACGTCGGTCACGATCACGCCCTGCGTGCCGCTCGGCACGCCGGCGCTC
>JBKJRJ010000143.1:0-9947 GCA_046594705.1 Vicinamibacterales bacterium | reverse complement strand
CGGCGGGGAGGCATGGCGACGTCGCACTGTTGCTGCTGGCTCGTGGCGCGGACGACCGAGTGGCGGACGCCGGCGGCCATACCCCCGAACGCATCGCGTCCGAGAACGGCCTGGCGGCGGTGCTCGAGGCGATGGCCGCGAGAAAGCGCCAGGCCGATTAGGCCGTCGTGCCGGCTAATACGGCGGCGCGTCGCTGGTGCCGCGCATCTCGTCGATCGAGACGCCCGAAATGAACGAGATATAACCGGACGTTCTCGTTCAATCGACCTTCTGCAATCGGATCGCGGTAAACGGAATCGACGCCAGGTCGGGCGGCGTCTCGAACTTGACCGGCGCCAGATCCTGGAACATGAGGTCCCACTTCCAGCGTTCCGACGGGTTAGACGCCTGCAGCCAGTTCCTGGCCCCCACGGGGCGGGCGAAGGAGAGCGCCGCGAGACCGGCGTAGGTCGGGTTGCCGCCGACCGCGCGGGCGAGATCGGCCCGCACCTGCGTCGCCGCCGTGTAATCCAGTGTCGCACCGAGCGCCATCGCGAGATTGACGAAAATCTGCCAGTCTTCCTGGGCGTCGCCCGGCGCCGTCAGCGCCCGCGCAGACGCCTGCAGCCGGCCCTGTTGATTGACGTAGGCGCCGTCCTTTTCAAGGGAGCAGGCGCCCGGCAGGACGATGTCGGCGGCGCGGGCGAGCTCCGTCATCAGCACGCCCTGCACGATGAGCAACGGCAACGTCCCGGATGCGCGCGCCGCGATCACCCAGGACAGATCGCCGATCGAGCCGTCCGGGCCGGGGTCGAACACGAACAACGCCTTGACCGCCCCCGACTCGACCGCCTGGCGGAAGGCCGCGAGATCGGATTCGCCGGCCGCCGTGGATCGCACCGGGAAGCCCAGGTCCGCCGCCCCCTTCGCGTTCGGCGCGTCGACCGGCGGGACCTTGAACGTGGTGTCGGGCGGCTGCGGCTTGACGCGCGTGCGCCAGCTGATCGCCACGCCATCCTCGGGCAGCCCGAAGGCGCCGCCCAGGCGTCCGAGCAGGAAGAGCTCTTCCATCGAGGCGTGCGCCGAAATGAGGAAGCGCAGCGCGCTGGTGCCGCCGCTCGCCTGCACCCGCTCCGCGATTCTGGCAAGCGCCTCGCGCGGTTCGACCGCCTGCTGCTGGCCGGCGGCGTCGCGCACCAACGCGGATCGCAGACGATCCGGCCCTTCGATCCAGTGGTAATCGAAGCGTCCGATGTCGCACATCCAGTAGTCGTTGACGGCCGGGTTGTAGCGCGGCGTGAGGCGCACCAGGCGCGACCCCTTCGCCCACTCCGGCTTCGCTTTCAGCCACGCGCTGGTGTTGCAGCCCTTCTCGCAGAAGGTGCAGATGGTGTCGACGACGTCGGGGTTGTCCCACGGGCGCGACTTGAATCGGTAGTCGCGCGTGGTGATCGCACCGACCGGGCAGACATCCATCAGGTTGCCCGAGAGCAGCGAATGGACGCCCTCCTCCTGGAAGGTGGCGATCTCGCTGCCGTTGCCGCGATCGACGATGTTGATCTGCGCGTCCGCGTCCACGTCCTTCATGAAGCGCACGCAGCGCGTACACAGGATGCAGCGGTTGCGGTTGAGCATCAGGGTGGGACCGAAGTCGACGTCGGCCTTCACACCTTCGCCGTCGAACACCCGTCGCGGAAACTCCATGCGGCTCTCGTTCGGACCGAACGAGTACGAGAAATCCTGCAGGGGGCATTCGCCCCCCTTGTCGCAGACCGGGCAGTCGAGCGGGTGGTTGATGAGGAGAAATTCGAACACGCTCGCGCGCGCTTCGACGACGTCCGGCGTCTGCGTCATGACGACCATGCCCTCGCCGGCCGGCGTGGAGCACGCCGTCTGGAGCTTCGGCATTTTCTCGATTTTCACGAGACAGACACGGCATGAGCCGTCGATGCCGAGCCCCGGGTGATAGCAGTAGTACGGCACCTGGATGCCGTGCTCGATCGCCGCCTGCAGCACCGTCTTGCCCTTCTCCACCGTCAGCTGCCGCCCGTCGATCGTGAGATTTACGGTCTCCATAACTTGCCGATCATATAACCACTTGAACCCCGTCGTTCAAAGGAGTAGCCTGCCCTCGAATCCGCCCCCGTCTGCCGCGGAAGGAGGCCCCGTATGGACGCGCTCCGGCTCCGGCTCGCCTCGGCCCTCGAGTGGGGGGTCGCGGCCGCATTCCTCATGGCCACGCTGGTCGTGGCCTCGCTGGTTTTCCAGGGCGTCCGGGGTCCGGCGGCCCGCGTCTCCGCGGCCGAGCGGCCCGCACCGGGCCCGCCCATCCCGGCGGCCGTGCCGGCCGGCGCGGTGTCGCTGCCCGTGCTGACGTTCCAGGACGGCAAGGAAGTCCGCGTCGGCGACACCGCCGGCATGGTGGTCTCCCGGCTGGGCCGTCACGCGGAAACCGGCCGCGAGGAGTCGGATCGCGGCCGGCTCGGGCCGCGGCTGACACGGTTCTACGAATACGGCGGCTTCCGCTTCATGGTGGTCTACGAACCGTTCGAGAGGAATGGCGAGCCGCGAGTGACGGGCATCTATCTGCCGTAGGAAGAGAAGGCAGAAGGCCTACGGTTCGCGGCGTTCCACCTCGGCCAGCGATCCACCGTCCTTGTTCACCTCGACCGCGCGCACCGCGGCCTTGAGCGGGATGGCCGCTTCGACGGTCGCCGCCGTCACCTTGACCACGACGTGCTGCGACGCACCATCGGCATACAGGATCGTGACGGTGATGGGGATGTCGAAGACGTCCCCCTTTTGATCGAACCGCACGTGCAGGACGCCCCCCTCGGTGCGGGATGAAAAGCGCACGGTCGGGATGGCGGCGCCATGGATCCACCGCTCGAAGAACCGTTCGAGCGGCTGGCCGCCCGCCTTTTCCATCGTCAGCCGGAAGTCGTCGGTGCCGGCCTTCGAGTATCGCCACGTCGCGTAAAAGTCGCGCAGCCCGGCGAAGAACGTCTCGTCCCCCATCAGCCGGCGCAGCATGTGCAGCACCATCGCGCCCTTGTTGTAGACCAGCGCCCGGAACACCCGAGGGTCGGCCTTCAGGTGGCCCAGCCGATAGCCCAGGTAGACCGGGCCCTGCGGCGACACGTCGATGGCCCACCGCCGCATCTGCCGGAGCACGGCTGCGAATTGGTCGGGTCCACGCTCGCGTTCCGCGTAGAGCGCCGCGAAGTACTGCGCGAACCCTTCGCTCAGCCACTGTTCGTGGTAGTTCTTCCAGCCGATCGCCTGCCCCCACCACTGGTGGGCGAGCTCGTGCGCCACGAAGAACGACGGGTAGTTCTGAAACGACACCGGATCGTTGTTCCACCTGAAGGGCGACTGCGGCAGCGGCTGGTTCAGCATCGCGAAGTACGCGGGGCTGTGGCCGCCGGGCAGGTCGCTTTCGGTCAGCGCCAGCGTGAAGCTGTCGTACGGGGCGTCCGCCAGCAGCCCCGAATAGAACGTCAGGATGTCAGCGGCCTTCTCGCCGGCGTTTCGGGTCCGGTTGAACAGGCGGGGATTGCCGGTCACCGTCAGCGTCAGCGGCTCCGTATCGTCGCGCAGCTTGAGCAGCGTGGGCGGCCGGGACTGGAAGCGGCTGACGAGATACGCGAAGTATCGCGTCGGCCGGGTGGCATCGAACACGAACGTCTTGCGCGGCCCGCCGCCCGGCCCGGCCGGGATCAGGGTTGGCGCACCTTGCGGCACGCCGCTGGCGATGACGTCGAACTCCCCCGGCACGGTGAAGGACAGCCTCCCCGTGGCGTAGTCGGTGACCGGTGACTGCGGATACCAGTAACCCCGGTTGCTGTACAGGAATTGCGGCTCGACCGGAATACTGACGGAGTCTTCCTGGATGGTAGCCTGCGCAACGGTGACCGCTTCGCGATCGACAGTCTGGGGGAGCAGCCGGCCGGCGTAGGTGATCTCGAGGTCGATGTCGGTGCCTGGTACGACGGTCGCCGGGAATCCCACCAGGACGTTGTTCTGTCCCACCACCCGCAGGTGAATCAAGCGGCCGAACTGCGGCGAGCTCACGCGCCGGACGACGAGCGAGTCGGCGAGGCGGAGCGTGAGCGTCGTGAAATAGGGCGAGCGGGTGCGAATCGACAGCCTGGCGGTGCCGTCGATCCACAGCCGGTCCGGCGCGAACGCCGTGTTGATCTGGTAATGGACGATGTCGTAGTCGAGCTGGTCGTCCTCGCTGAAGAACCGGCCGCGCGTGGTGAGCTTACTCTCCGACGGGTAGATTGAAATATTGCGGCGCCGGCGTCGATCGAAGAAGGAAATGTCTTCCGGCTCCGACGTGGCTCGCGCGTAGGTCAGGGGGCCGTAGCGGCCGGTGACGATCTCCGCGACGAAGTCGTTGCTCGAGGGGGTGAGCGACCAGCGGGCGGCGCTGAGGTCGTTCAGATCGAGCTGAAAGCTCTTCGGCACGTAGGTGTCGAAGGCCTGGAGCGCGCGGCGCAGGTGGCCCGGATCGACGGCCCTGGGCGTGAGCGCCTGGGTCGCGACCCGCGCCGCGAACTCCAGCGGCGGCAGCCGGACGAAAACGACGTCGAACGCGGTCTTCAGCGAGTCGGCCCCCGAAAAAATCCGGACCTGGCCGCGTTCGGCCTCGAGCCCCGGCGTGAACTCGACGCGACCCCGCCCGAGCAGCACCAAGGCGGTCGGTCCATCGGGGGTGCGCGACACGAAGGCGTGCCCCGACGGCAGCGACAACGTCAAATCGGGCGCGCTCACCACCAGGTCCTTCACCTCGTACTCGGTTGTCGTGTCGAGGGTGAGCCGGAACAGGCCGCTGATGACCGAGAGCCGCTCGATCGTGGCGATCGTCCAGGCCGCGCCCGCCGCCCCGGGCTCCACGTCGAGCCGCCACGTGGTGACGCGCCCCTCCGCATCACGCTCCGACAGGGTTTCCAGCAGCAGGCGGTATCGTCCCGCATCGAGCGGGGTCCGATCGCGCTCCTTGATTGAGAACCGCGACACCTTCGGCAGCGTCATGCTCTGGACGAAATCCGAGAGCAGGGCGGGAGCGACGTCAGGGCGGGCCAGGCCGCGCAGGGCATCGGGGTCTCCGGCCAGCGCCGCGCGTTCGATGGCTGACAGCAGGGCCTCGATGCCGGGCAGTCCGGGCTGCACCGGGATGGCTTGCGCCGCCGCGCCGATCACCGGCCACAGCCAAAGGCACACGCAGACCAGGATCTGGCGAAGTCCCATGGGATCGTTTCATTAGACACCGGAAACGCGCCCGCCACGGCCATGGTGGGTCTCGCCCCTCATCGCCACGGTGGCCGGGACACTCGTCTAGTCTAGGAGGGCAGGCCGCGCTTCAGGATCAGCACCGTTAAGTCGTCGGTGAAGCGCGAGTCGCGCGCGTGTCCTTCGACCGCCTGGAGGATGGCCGGCGCGAGGCGTGCCGGGGTCTCTCCGCCGCGTGCCGCGAGGAACCGTTCGAGCCCCGCCTCTTCGAACGGCTCGCCCTGCGGATTTTCGGCCTCGGTGATGCCGTCGCTATACAGCACGAGGAGATCCCCCGGCGCGACCGCCGTTTCGACGGCCTCGTAAGCGGAGCCTTCGAACATGCCCAGCGCGATGCCGGTGCCTCCCAGGCGCTCGATCGTTCCATCCGCGCGTTTCAGCAGCGGCGGATTCTGTCCCGCGTTGACGTAGGTGAGCGCGCCGCTGGAGGGGGTGTAGACGCCATAGAACAGCGTGATGAAGCGCGAGCCCGGACTGTGCCGGCAGATCTGGGTGTTCAGCCGCGCCACCAGCGCCCGGGCCTCCAGCTTTTCGTCCACCAGCGTGCGCAGCACCGCGAGCAGCAGCGCCATCAGCAGCGCGGCCGGGCTGCCCTTGCCCGCGACGTCGCCGATGGTGACGATGACACGCCCCTCGTCGTCATCGATCAGCGGCAGGACATCGTAGAAATCCCCTCCGACGGTGTTGGCCGGACGCGTGATGCCGCAGATCTCCGCGTCGCCCGCGGTGTAGGTGCCGGTCGGCAGCATCGCGAGTTGGATCTCCCGCGCCACTTCGAGCTCGCCCTTGAGCGAGAGCCGATCCGCCACTTCCAGCAGCACCAGCAGGTTGATGAGGACGATGCTGACGAGCAGTGCCAAGGTGCCGTCCGCCCACTGCGGCGCGAACACCGCGACGTTGAAGAAGGGGGTGCCGAACGGCACGCTGATCATCGACCAGCCGCGATACAGCTTGAGCACGCCGACGAGCGCGATCACCAGGGAAATCAGGTAGAGCGAGCGCCGGGCCGGCGACAGTTTCAGCGTGAAGGCGGTGAAGACCTGGCGCACGCGCAGCAGCTGCCGCCGCCACCACGGCTCCTTCGCGAGCTGATCCTCGTCGAGGCCGCGCGAGAAGAATTTGTAGGCGTCGCGGGTGTCGTGGGTGAGCAGGCGTTGCAGGTCTTCGGCCGTGACGTCGCGGGCGATATCCCGTGTCCACGCGTCGAACCAGTGGCGCCCCGAGGGTCTGGTGGCGCGGGTGTTGGCCACGGCTAAATGAGGCCGATCTCCCGCCCCACGGCCGCAAACGCGTCCAGCGCGAACTGCAGGTCCTCGCGCGTATGGGTGGCGGTCACGATCGTGCGGACGCGCGCCTTGTCGCGCGCCACGGTCGGGAAGGCGATCCCCTGGGCGAACACCCCGCGCGCGAACAACTTGTCGGACAACAGCATCGCCTGGGAACCCTCGCCCGCAATGACCGGGGTGATGGGGCTCTCGCTCAGGCCGGTATTGAACCCGAGGCGCTGCAGCCCCTCCTTGAAGAAACGAGTGTTCTCCCAAAGGCGTTCAATGAGTTCCGGCTCGTCCATGAGAACGTCAACCGCCGCCATGCAGGCCAGCACGACCGCAGGGGGATGGGAGGTCGAGAACAGGAACGGCCGGGCCCGGTGGTAGAGGAAATCGACCAGGTCCGCGCTGCCGGCCACGTAGCCCCCGAGGACGCCCATGGCCTTCGACAGAGTACCGACCTGTATGTCGACGCGGCCGTGCATGCCAAAGTGGTCGACGGTGCCGCGCCCGTGCTTGCCGAACACGCCGCTCGCGTGGGCGTCGTCCACCATCATGATGCAGCCGGTTTCCTCGGCCAGCTCGCACAAGCCCGGCAACGGGCCGAGGTCGCCGTCCATGCTGAAGACGCCGTCGGTGATGAGCAGCTTGCGCTGGCTGGCGGGCAGCTCCTTGATGATGCGGCGCGCGGCGTCCACGTCCTTGTGCGGGAACACCTTGATCGTCGCGCGGCTGAGACGGCAGCCGTCGATGATGCTCGCGTGATTCAGCTCGTCGGAGATGACGACATCCGCTTTGCCGAAGATCGCCGAGACGGTCCCGGCATTCGCCGCGAACCCGCTCTGGAACACCACCACCTTCTCGACCTGCTTGAACGCCGCGAGCTTGCGTTCGAGCTCCATGTGGATGTCCATGGTGCCGGCGATGCTCCGCACCGAGCCGGTGCCGACGCCGTAGTCGTCGATCGCCTTGCGCGCCGCCGCGCGCAGCTTCGGGTGCGTCGTCAGGCCGAGATAGTTGTTCGAGGAGAGGTTGACCACCGAGGTGTGATCGACGGTGGTGTGGGCCTTCTGTTCGTCCTCGAGGATCCGCAGATGCCGGAAGAGCTGCTGGTCCTTGAGGGCCTCGAGTTCGGCGCCGAGGTAGGCCAGCGGGTCCGTGCGCACGGGAGGCACCCTGTCCTTCATTTCGTGACGCCTTCGACCTTATTCTCTTCCGCCATCAATTGGAGGGCGATGACCTGCAGGATGGCGGCGGTCGGCACGGCGAGAATCGCGCCGACAATCCCGAGCAGGCTGCCGCCGATCAGCAGCGAGACAATCACGGTCACGGCGCTCACCCCGACCTGCCGCGACATGATTTTCGGCACGAGGATGTGATTCTCGAGCTGCTGCTGCAGGAAGAAGAAGATGACGACCAGCAGGACCGTCTTGAGCGAGACCGTCGAGGCGACCGCGATGGCGGGAATCGCCGCGAGGATGGGGCCGACCACGGGAATCATCTCGCCCACGGCCGAGAGCAGGGCGAGCACGTAGAAGAACGGCACGCCCAACGCCCACAAACCCACCGCCGACGACGCGCCGATCACGAGCGCCAGCAGCAGCTGCCCTCCGAGCCACGCACTGACCTTGACCATCACCTCGCGGCTCGCGGCATCCACGCGCTCGCGATGCTGGCGCGGAAAGAGGTGCAGCGCCTGCAGGCGCAGGCTGCCGGAGTCCACCAGCAGGTAGAACGTCAGAATCAGGATCGTCACGATCCCGAAAATCCCGCCGGCGACGTTGCCCACCGCCCCGGCCACCCGGCCGACCGCATCGCCCCCCGACCCCGGCGCGCGCGCCACCGCCTCGCGCATCGTGAGGTGTTCCGTCAGCACGCCCTTGTTCATCAGGTACTGCTGACAGCGCTCGAACATCTCCGGGAGCTTCTCCCAGAGCGCCTGGCCCTGTCGCACGAGCGGCGGGAACACCAGGAACATCACCAGGGCGAACGTGCCGAGGATCGCGACGTAGAGAATGAGGATGGCCAGCCATCGCGGCAGGCGCTTGGCGATCGGCAGCACTTTCTGCCGCTCGATCACGCGCACGATCGGGCTGAAGCCCAGCGCGAACAGCACGCTGACGTAGACAATGAGCAGCCCATCCCGGACGAGGTAGGCGCACCACAGCAGGATCGCCGTCACGGCGGTCATCACGATCCCGTAGAGAATCAGCGAGCGGACGTCCTCGGCGGGGCGGGTGGTCATCGGCCCCCTCGTGCGAGGAAGTCGCCGGTGAAGCCCGCCATCAGGTCGTAGATGCCGGCGAGTTCCGCGGGGTCCGCGAGGAAGACGATGCGGAAGAACCCGTCTTCCGGCGTGGTGCCGAAGCCCGACCCGTAGACGCACAACACGCCGGTCTCCCGCAGCAGCGCGAGCACGTAGTCTTCGTCGGTGACGCCCGGCGGCAGGCTGACCTTCGGCATGGCGTAGAACGCCGCGGTCGGCGCCACGGTGTGGATGCCCGGGATCGCGTTCAGCCGTGCCACGGTCACGTCGGCGCGCAGCCGGAGCGCCGCGCGGAATCCGGCTTCGTGCGATCGGTCGCCATCGAGGGCCGCCGGGATGGCGTGTTCCATGGGGCCGGTGGAGCAGAGACGCCCGTCGGCCAGTTTCTTGACGGCGGCGAGCACCTCGTCGAGCCGCGCGGTGCGGCCCACCGCCATCCAGCCGGCCCGCCAGCCGGGGGCGAGATAGGCCTTCGAGAGCGACGAGAACGAAATGATCGGCGCGTCCGGGTAGAGGCTGGCCATCGGCGCAACCGGGCCGTCGTAGGCGAGGTCGCCGTAGACCTCGTCGGCGAGGAGCGGCAAGTTGTGCTTGTCCGCGATCTCCACCAGCCCACGCCGGACATGGTCGGGATAGGTGGCCCCGGTTGGATTGTTCGGATCGATCACCACCAGCGCCCGGGTCGCCGGCGTGATCAGCCGCTCGACCTCTTGAACATCGGGCAGCCAGCCATTGCCGGGATCCTTCCGGTAGAACACGGCCCGGGCGCCAATCTTGGCGAGCACCGCCGTGTAGAGCGGATAGGTGGGCAACGGAATCAGCACCTCGTCCCCTGCCTCCGCGAGCGCCGTGAGCGTCAATTCGATGCCCTCCGACGTGCCCGACGTGATGACCACGCGATCAGGGGTGACCGGCATGCCGCGGCCGGTCAGTTCTCGCGCCACGGCTTCCCGCGCCGGCAGGATCCCGACCGACGGGGCATAGCCGTTCTGTCCGTCGCGCATGGCGCGCTCGACGGCCTCGATCATGTGGGGCGGCGTTTTGAAGCCGAAGGTGATGGGATCGCCGATATTGAGGTAGCGGACTCTGGTGCCCGCGGCCTCGACCTTCCGGGCCTCCGCGACGATGTTGCGGAT
>JBKJRJ010000460.1:0-3222 GCA_046594705.1 Vicinamibacterales bacterium | reverse complement strand
TTCCGGCGGTAGGCGTAGAGGTCGCGCAGCTGCCGCAAGTACCCGGTCGCTTCCTTCAGGTTCATCTTGCTCTCGCCTACGGTGCGCCCCTTGAAGACATAGGGCACTTCGATCACGAGGCTCGGCTCGCTGCGGATCAGGAGCTCGAGACAGATCTTGAATCCGCCGGCCGAGATCGTCACGCCGCGCGCACGGTCGCGCCGCATCAGGAAGAACCCGGAGGTGGCGTCGCGGACCGGGGTCAGGCCGCGAGCCATCACGCAGGCGAACTTCGACATCAGCACGCGTGACAGCTCCCAGTTCGCGGTGCCACCGCCGGGAATGTAGCGGCTGCCGATCACGAAGTCGGCTTTGTCCGCCTGCATGACGGCAAGCATGCGCGGCACGAGTTCGGGCGGGTGGCTGAGGTCGGCGTCGATGACGCCCACAATCTCCGCCTCGGCGGCGTTGAAGCCGTCGATCACCGCCGTCCCGAGGCCGAGCTTGCCGGCGCGGTGCAGCACCCGGATCGGAAAGCTGAGGGCGAGATCGTCGGCCACCTGGCCGGTGCCGTCCGGCGAATGGTCGTCCACGATGACGAGTTCCCCGTCGATGCCGGCGGCCTGGTAGGCGGCAAAAATCGCGCGCACGAGCTCGGGCAGCCGGTCGCGTTCGTTGTAGGTGGGCACCACGAGGGCGAGCGTGGGCGCTGTCGCTAGGCGCGCTGGCAAGGAATTGGGCTCCGCAGCACTATAATTCAACCGGTTCGGCTCGCCTATTTTCCTGATGTCCACACGCCTCCTCCTGGCGCTCGTCGGCGCGCTGCTGCTCGTGCGCCTGCCCTCGCTCGTGCAGCCGATGGGACCCGACCAGGGGCTCTACGCCTACGTCGGCGAGCAGATCGGCCGCGGCGAGCTAGCCTATCGCGACGCCTGGGATCAGAAACCGCCCGGCATCCACTATGTGTATGCGGCGCTACGCCGCGTGGCGTCACGCGATGTCGTCGTCCCCGCCGCCGACCTGGGCGCGGCCGCGCTCGTGGCGGCGATGCTGTGGGCCCTGGGCACGCGGCTTGGCGGGCCGGTCGCCGGAGGGCTTTCGGCGGTGCTGTTTCTGTTGCTGTCGGATCCGAGCCTGGCGCGCTATGGAGGGGTGCGGGTGAGGGCGCAGTGCGAGACGTTCATCGCGCTTGCGGTGACCGGGGCGCTGGCGCTGGCTGTGTCCCGAGGTGCCAAGGGTGCTGGTAAGAGGACCGCTGGGGCCCTGACACTGTTGGCCGCGGGCCTGCTGATCGGCGCGGCCTTCAGCCTCAAGTACAACGCCGGGCTGTATGGGGCGGTCGTGCTGATCGCGCTCGCGTTGACGGTCGGGGTCACCCTGATCGATGTCGCCTGGATGACTGCGGGCGCCCTGGTGATTCCGGCCGCGCTGCTGCTCGTGTTCTGGCAAGGCGGCGCGCTGGATGATCTCTACCAGGCCACCGTGGCCTACAACCTGCAGTATTCCGGCGAAACCTACACCAGCCGGTGGGACATGCTGGGCTACCTCGCCCGCTTCCCGATCCGGCATGCGCAAGTCGATCCGTTATGGTTCGTCGGCGGCCTGGGCTGCGTCATCCTGCTGATCGCGGGCGTGTGGCGCCGGGTGCTGTGGCTGCCGGTCGCCTGGGTGGCGATCGCCTGTCTGTCGATTGCCATCAACGGCAGCCGGGATCTGCCGCAGTACTTTCTGCAGGCGGCGCCGGCGCTCGGGCTGGCGGCAGGGCTCGCGGCAACCGTCGCCTTGACGCGAGTGCCGGTCATCGCCCGCTGGGCCGTCGTGATGCTGGTCGCCTACGGCACGTGGCGAGTGGGCGCCGATCCGTTCCCGAAACTGGCGGATAACGTCTGGCACGACACGCAGTACGCGATCGGACGGATGGATCGGCGCAGCCACCTCTCCCGGTATGGCGGCGCGCGGACCGTGGACAAGTATTCGGCGCTCGACAACATGGACGTGGGCGCCTTCCTGGCCGCGAAGACGGCGCCGGAGGAGACGGTGTATGTCTTCGGCTTCTCCCCCGGTTCGTACGTCTACGCGGGCCGGCGCAGCGCGTCACGCTTCTTCTGGAGCCGCCCGGTGATCCTGGACTTCCACCGCGACGATCCCCGCTACGGCGTCGCCGGACTTCGCGCCGATCTCGCACGCACTCGGCCCGCGTTTGTCGTGCTGCAGCAGCACGACTGGTCCCCAGACGTGATGGACTCCGCGCCGTTCTTCCTGTCGCAGCCAGCTCTGGTGGACTGGCTGCGCGCGGGCTACCGCCCGGTCGAGCCCTTCATCGCCGGCTTCCAGGCGTGGGAGCGGAACGGCCGATGACCAATCGCCGCTTCTGGTCCGGGCTGCTCGCCATCCTGCTGCTGGCGCTCCTGCTGCGGACGCTGTTTCCCGCCGCCGACCCGCCGTGGCGCGCGACCGTCGGCGTGGTCTGGCACGACGAAGGGGCGTGGGTCCACAATGCGCGGAACAAGGCGCTATTCGGCAGCTGGCGACAGGACGAATGGAACCCCGTCTTCATCGCGCCCGTGTTCACGGCGCTCGAGTACGCCTCGTTTGCCGCCTTCGGCGTCGGCGTGCGGCAGGCGCGGCTGGTCAGCGAGCTGGCGGGGCTGGCTTCGGTCCTTGTGCTCGCGCTCGGGGTGCGACGAATGGCCGGCGATCGCGCGGGGCTGATGGCGGGCGCCCTGCTCGCCACCAATTACGTCTACGTGATGTACAACCGCGCCGCGATCATGGAGGCGCTGATGGCGTCCTTCATCGTCTCGTCGTGGTACTGCTCGACCCGGGCGGAACGCGATCCGCGGTGGGGCGCGCTCGCGGCGGCGATGGCGACGCTGGCGTTCTTCACCAAGGCCGCGGCGGCGTTCTACATCGGCGCGCTGGGACTGGCGATGGTGTGGCGGCTGGTGGAATCGCGGGGTCATCCTGATCGGCCGCCTGACCCGCCTCGGCCACGGCTCTGGCGGTCCGCCGACGCGCGTGACGCGAAGGCACAGGCGGGGAGTCGCCTCACACCGCGCGAGGGCCGCTCCGCTGCGCTATGGACGCTCGGCGGTCTCGTCGTGTCGTTCGGGCTCGCGGCGGCGCTGTTCGTCCTGCCGCACTGGAGCGACTACCAGTTCTACAACTGGCAGATGTCGGTCACCCGCAAGCCGACCTACGACCTGGCGTCGGTGCTCCAACGCGTGACGTGGTTCCCCATCC
>JBKJRJ010000534.1:0-4413 GCA_046594705.1 Vicinamibacterales bacterium | reverse complement strand
GGCCAGAGCGCCAGACCCCGCACGGCGCGGGCGGCCGGCGCGAACGCCCAGCCGCGCCGCCGCAGCACCACGAAGGCGAGGACGATCGCGGCCGCGACGATCGGCCACGCCTCGTAGCGGGTCAGCACGGCGGCGATGCACGCCCAGCCAGGGGCCGCGGACAATCGCGCGGGGCCGGAGCCGCCGACGGGCTGCGCATGTGCAGTGCGCGAAGGCGGATCGCATGGCCCCGACGGCGTCAACGACGAGGCCCATTCTGCAATTAGCGCGACCGCGAGGAACGTCGTCCCGAACAGCAGCGGCTCGGTCATCGGCGTGCTCTGGAGGTAGAGCACGTCGGGATTGAGCATGAGGAGCGCGGACGCGACGACGCCTCCGGCAACCGAGCCGGTGGCCCGGTGGATCAGCCGCGCGATCGCCCAGGCGGCGAGCGCCATGGAGGCAATGGCGATCATGACGCCCGACGCACCGCTGCGATAGAAGGCATCGATCTGGACGGGCAGCGCGTTCAGCAGGTGCGGCAACGGCAGCCAGACGGCGCCGACCTGCTGCCAGCCGGGCGTCAGGCTGTCGAAGACACGGCGCGCGACGACGAGATGCGCGCGGGCGTCGTAGTGCGCGAGCGTCAGGCCCAGGCGGTGGTAGTGGATCGCGGCGACCAGGCCCCACGCGCCGGCGGCGATCGCGCAGAGACCACCAATCGACCACGGCCACCTGGGATTCGTCGTGATCCTCGCGGTGTTGGTGGGCATCGTCAATGGGCTGTCGGCGGTTCGGCGCAGGTTAGTTTACACTGCTGTCCGATGAAGAGCTTCGTCACCTGGGCCCAGGGCTTTGCGCTCGCGTGGGGCGGTCCCGGCCTGCTGCTGATCGGGTTCCTCGACTCGTCCTTCCTGTCGCTCCCCGAAGTCAACGATCTCCTGATCATCTTCATGGTCACGCGGCACAAGCACCTGTTGCTGTACTACGCGCTGATGGCGACCATCGGGTCGGTGCTGGGTTGCCTCGCGCTGTACCTGGTGGCGCGCAAGGGCGGCGAGACCTTCCTGCGCAGGCGCTTCAAGGCCAGCCATGTCGATCGCGGCCTCGGCCTCTACCGGAAGTTCGGTCTGCTCGTCGTGATCGTCCCCGCGCTGCTGCCGCCGCCGGCGCCATTCAAGATTTTCGTGCTGCTGGCCGGGGTCGCAGGGGTCCCACTCTGGCAGTTCATCGGCGCCGTCTTCACGGCGCGATTCATCCGCTACTTCGGGGAAGGCCTGCTGGCGGTCTATTATGGCGACGCCGCGGCGGAGTTCGTGAAGACCTATGCCAAGGAGGTCGGGCTGGTGCTGGCGGCGGTGGCGCTCGTCGGCGGGGTCGGCTGGATTGCCTGGCATAAGCGAAAGCGCGTATAATCAAGCGTTTACCGCTACATGGGTCCAGAGATATCCATTGTTGTTCCGATGCGGAACGAGTCCCCGAACATCGAGGGCTTCTACCGCGAAGTGACGTCGAGCCTGACCGGGTTCGGGCGCTCGTACGAGATCATCGCGATTGACGACGGGAGCCGCGACGATACGTTCGAGCGGCTGTCGCGGATCCAGGCGGCGGACTCGCACCTGCGCGTCATCCGGTTCCGGAGGAACTTCGGCCAGACCGCCGGCTTCGCGGCCGGCTTCAAGCATGCGCGCGGCCGCTACATCGTCACCCTCGACGGCGACAACCAGAACGACCCGGCCGACATCCCCGGCATGATCCTGATGCTTGAGCAGCGGGGCCTCGATATCGTGTGCGGCTGGCGCAAGGACCGCAAGGACGCGTTCATCAACCGGCGGCTGCCGTCGATGATCGCCAACGCCATCATCTCGTTCTCGACCGGCGTCAGGCTGCACGACTACGGGTGTTCGCTCAAGGTGTTCCGCTCCGAGGTGGTGAAGTCGATGCGGCTGTATGGCGAGATGCACCGCTTCCTGCCGGCGATCGCCAAAGAGTTCGGCGTCGAGATCGGCGAGCAGGTGGTCAACCATCGCGCGCGGACCGCGGGCAAGTCGAACTACGGCATCACCCGCACGTTCCGCGTCGTGCTCGACCTGATGACCGTGAAGTTCCTGAGCAGCTACTCGACGCGGCCGCTCCAGATGTTCGGCTCGATCGGGATGATGATGGGCAGCGTGGGCGTCGCCATGTGCGCGTGGGTGACCTACCAGCGTTTCTTCGGCTTCCAGTCGGCCAACCGGCCGCTGCTGATCGTGGGCTGCATGATGGCGCTGGTCGGCGTGATGCTGATCATGAACGGCCTGCTGGCCGAGATGCAGGCGCGGACCTACCACGAGTCGCAGGACAAGCCGACCTACGTCATTCGAGAGATTCGCGAAGCGCAGCCCGAGCGTCCGCGCGTGGTGGGGGCGTAGCGATGCGTCGAGTCCTCGCCGGAGGCCTCATCGCGTGCGCCGCCGTCGTGTTCGTCACGGCGTGCGGCTCAGGCCCCGGGCCGTCACCGAATCCCGGCGGCGGCACGCCGCCACCGGTGGTCATCGTGAACACGCCGCCGCAAATCAGGTCCACCAGCGTCTCGGCCGCGAGCACCGAAGTGGGGACGCCGGTCACCGTCACCGCGGTCGTCGAGGACGCGGAAACACCGGTCGCCAATCTCGCCGTCGAATGGAAAGCGGATACCGGCACCTTCACCGGCACCGGGCCGGTTGTCACGTGGGTCGCCGGCCAGGACGCGAAAACGCCGGCGGACGTGATCCTCACCGTGACGGTGACCGAGCGCTACACCAGCGCGGGCGCTGCGGCAGAGCACAAGGTCACGAGCACCACGACCGTGCACCTGAACAACTCGCCCAAAGAACTGGCCGAGCTGTCGCTGCGGTTTCTCCGAGACTTCGCGACATCCTCCGTGTCGCCGGAGAAGTGCGTGTCGGAGTTCTCCGACACGTGCAGCGGCAAGAAGGACGAGTTCAAGGACATTACCGACAACCGGCACGACTTTGTGATCCTGGCCTCGGAGCTGCGCCCCACCGGGGTGGACATCGCCACCTCCAGGACGTCGGCCACCGTCCACACCTTCTGTTCGTTCACCTCGCGCGTGATTACGCAGAGCCCGCAGAGCGAGGGGTGCAGGAACGATCCCGCGTCCTGTCCCTTCAATGGGGTCGGGACGGTGAAGGGGGACTGTTGGACGACGAACGTGTATCAGAACGGCCGCTGGTGGCTGTGCACCAGCCGGTTCACCTCCTCAGGTACGCTGACGGGATTGGCGCGTGCGTTCTTCGGGATCCGTGGCCCCGAGATACCCTAGCGTCGCCGCGCTCGTCGCGGTCGTCCTGATGGCCGCGCCGTTCTTCCGCCTCACCGCCGAAGCCGGCGGCCTTCAGGCGGAAGGACACCTCCGCGTCTCCGGCACGCGATTCATCACCCCCGACGGCTCCCCCTTCCAGTGGCGTGGCATCTCCGCGTTCCGCCTGCTCGAATTCGTCGCCCACGGCAGGGAAGCGGAGGCCACGGCCTATCTCGAGTGGGCGGCATCGAAGCGACTCAACCTGGTCCGCGTGCTGGCGATGGCGGACGGGATGTTCACGCTGTCAGCCGCCGATGGGCGGCGCGCGCTGCCGCGGCTGCTGGAGGTCGCGCGGACGCACCGCATGTATGTCGAAGTCGTCGCGCTGGCCGATACCGCCCGCGCCACCATCGATATCCCTGAGCAGGTCAAGGCGATCGGCGCGATTTGCGCGCGCTATCCGAACGCCGTGCTCGAACTGGCCAACGAGCCCGGCCATCCGACGCAGGCGGCTGCCGTCCACGATCCGCTCTACCTGCAGTCGTTGTTGAAGCTTGTCCCGGCGGGCGTTCCGACCGCGCTGGGGTCGGTTGAATACGACGATCGCTTCGCCCTGGGCCACTACGTCACCTGGCATGCGCCGCGGACGAGCGACTGGCCGCGCGAGATCGCGAAAGGAGCGGCGCTCGTCGCGAAGTTCAAAAGACCGGTGATCAACGACGAACCCATCGGCGCCGCGGACGCGACGGTGGCGGGCCGGCGGGACAGCAGGCCGGCGCGTTTCCGGCAGGCCGCGTCCGCGTCGCGCCAGGCGGGTCTGGGGGCGACGTTTCACTATGAAGGCGGGACGCAGGCCAGGCGCCTGACGAAGGTCGAACTGGCGTGCCTGGACGCTTGGCTCGCCGGGCTTAGCGGAGGGCGGTGAGGTTGAACAGCGGGGTCTGCGGGATCGTGACGCGAATCGCGGCAAAAAACGCGTCGGCGATCGCCTGATAGCCGGCGGGCTTGAGGTGCAGTCCGTCGATCGAGATGTAGTCGGCTTCGTGGCCGATGAAGAGCGGGTAGGTATCGACCAGCGTCGCGCCCTCCTGAGCGACGCGCAACCGGATGCGCTTGTTGACCTCGACAATCGCCTCCTTCGCGATGCGGCG
>JBKJRJ010000489.1:0-2628 GCA_046594705.1 Vicinamibacterales bacterium | reverse complement strand
ACCACGAGGCGCCCGTTGCTGATGACGATATCGTTGACCGGGATGTCGGGAAGGTTGCCGCTGATGTCGGTCCATGACGTGCCGCCGTCGGTGGTCTTGAACACGTGGCCGAGTCCGGCGCCAGGGCCTTCGGTCCATCGCCGTGAAAAGCCGTTGAACCCGAGATACGCGGTGTGGCCTGACAGGTCGGCAGGGTCGATCGCGATCGCAGAGAGATAGCGGTTCGGGAGAGACGCCGGCAGTGCCAGCTGCCTGAATGCGCCGCCGGCGTTGGTCACGACGCCGCGGGCGAAGGTGGTATTGCCGCAGGGCCCGCACCAGGCCGAGTAGATGACGCCGCTCTGCACCGCGATGGCGGTCGTCGAGTGTCCCGCGCCGCTGTCGAACACCGGTTGCCACTCGGCGCCGGACTGGATGGCAAAGCCGCGCGTGTTCTGCCACAGGTAGCGGCCGCCGGCGACCCACAGGTTCTTGTTGGCGCTGTCGGCGCGGAAAGGAGCCGTGAACCTCGGGCTGGGATCGACGATCGAGACGTCACGGATGGCCCGCGTGCTGCCGTTGCTGCGGCCGCAATTTTCCGTCAGCCACAGCTCCAGGTAGACGTACTCGTCGAGGATTTTGCAGCCGTCATCCGGATCGACAATGATGTCGCCGCCGTCGCCGCCGAAGGGTGATCCCATCTTGCCGCTGCCGGTGAGGTCTTCCGGCAGGAGCAGAGACCCGCCGTTGTCCTGCAGCCCGCCCGACACCGCGACACCGCCCGCGACCTTGCCGACGCCCACCGAGTAGTACTGCAGGGTGCGCAGGTTGGCATTCAGGCTGCGCCAGTCCGTGCCATGCCCAGAGA
Organism: Vicinamibacterales bacterium; assembly: GCA_046594705.1. Lineage (GTDB taxonomy): Bacteria > Acidobacteriota > Vicinamibacteria > Vicinamibacterales > 2-12-FULL-66-21 > JAICSD01. The sequence goes on along the minus strand of JBKJRJ010000489.1, from coordinate 1,781 downwards.
CGTCCACCGGACCATTGATCGCGCGCGTGTACGCACCGCCATCGTTGCCGACGTAGACGTTGCCGTTGCCGAACGCAATGGCGTGCTGATCCGAGTGTGTTGTCTGGCTGCAGGTGTTGGCATTATCAAAGATAGACCAGCAGGGGAACTCGAAGTTCCAGTAGGGACCGGTGGTCTGCCACGACGTGCCGGCGTTGCGCGTCTCGTAAATCTCCTCGAGCCCGACATAGACGTGCGCCGCATCACCGGGGTCGACCGCGATGACCTGGTTGTACCAGGCCTGGACGCCTGGACGATAGCCGAGATAGAGCTTCAGCGCCGAACCTGAGGAGGCCAGCTTCTGGGAGTCGGCAATCTTGTTCCACGGGCCGGAGACGTTACCGCCGTGCGACCGGTAGACGCCCGACAGCGTGGTGTTGAAAGTGTTGGTATAGCGGGTGATGGATTCAACGGTGGCGTAGAGCTCGCTGCCGTCGCTCGAATAGGCAAACTGCGAGCGGCCGATGTCCTGCGGGTTCAGAGCGCCGGAGGGATTCACGTACGCGAACGAGGACCCACCGTCGCGGGACAAGTAGAAACCGTTGTAGGCGGCGCCGCCGCGCCAGGCGCAGTTGGCAATCACCAGCGCGCCGCTGCTGTCGGGCTGGATCGCGACGTCATTACAGATGTTGTTGTATGGCGACTGCAGATCGGGGCGGCTGACGCCGTTGACGACCGGGTCTGCCACCGGGTAGAGCACCCGCGTCCAGGGACCGGCGTTGGCGGTGGCGGAGTGCTTCCAGACGCCACGCGAGGTTGCCGCATACACACTGCCCACGTCGTCGAATTTGAGGCGATGGATGAACGTGCTCTCCAGCTCGGTTCCGCCGACGCGCATACTGACGGCGAACACGCCCGATGCCGCAGCCGCCAGCCGATAGACCCCCGAGCCGACGTACGAAGTTGCACCGGTGTTTCCTTCCCCGGTCGCGAGCCACAAGGCACCGTCCGGTGCGATGCGCACGTCGCCCACCGACAGCGTCGGCAGGCCGTCGGTCAGGGGCGACCAGGTGGCGCCACCATCGCTGGAGCGAAACACGCCGCCGTTGGCGCCGCCCGCGTAGATGGCGCGGCCCGCCACAGCGAGGCCGGTGACGCGGCCGGACACCAGACCGGCGCCGCCACTCGAGTTCGAGAAAAACGGATCGCGATAGCGCGGGTCGTCGGAGTCGTAAGGCCGATTGGTCACTTCGGCCCAGGTCCCCTTCGCCACCGGCAGTGTCGAGAGGGCCGTAAACGCCGCGCCGTAGGCTCCGGGGAGCACCAGCCCCGGTGCGACACGCGCCTGCGCGTACTCGGCGGCGGCATTCATCGCTTCCATGGTTTCATCACCGGGCTCGCCCATCTTGGACATGGCGCGTTCCGCGCGAATGACATTGCGCACAGCGGGGCCGCGAGGCGGCATGGTGGTCGTGGCGACGAGGGCGGTGACCGCCGCCGTCAATAGCGCACCAATAAGGCGGGCGTGGTGAATCATGGAGCTCCTTGGGACCAGTGGGGGGATGACGTTCGCAGCCTAGGGTCCCTTGCGGTCGCGTGTCAACTCGTCAGCGGTCGAGTTGCAGCGATGGCAGGCGACCCGGCGCCGGTCCTCGCCTCGGGGCGGCCGACAGCGGGCATCCGGGGCGGATATAATCCCCGCACACCGCCACATGCCACTAACTGCCGGAACGCGTCTCGGTCCGTACCAAATCCTCGCGCCTCTGGGCGCCGGCGGCATGGGAGAAGTCTACCGGGCGCGC
>JBKJRJ010000329.1:0-4780 GCA_046594705.1 Vicinamibacterales bacterium | reverse complement strand
TGTCGCCGATCGATCTGCGCTTCTACACCGGCGACCGGTTCCCCGCCGAGTACCGCGGCGCGATGTTCGTGGCGCTGCATGGATCCAGTGCTACCGCGCGCAAAGAGCGAATCGGCTACAAAGTCGTGCGCGTCGTGTTCAAGGACGGACAGCCAACCGGCGTGGACGATTTCGTCACCGGCTGGCTCAAGGACGGCCAGGTGCTGGGCCGCCCGGCGGGGCTGGCGACCGGAGCCGATGGCGCGCTGTACATCTCCGACGACAACAAGGGATTCGTCTACCGCGTCAGCTACCGGCAGAAATAGTCAACTGTTGTCGCCATCGAGCAGTCCGCCCAGTCCACCGAGGATCGAGCCTTCCTCCTTGCCGCCGCGCAGACCCGGTGCGGCAGCGATGATCCGGTTCGCCAGGCGGCTGAGCGGTAACGACTGCAACCACACCCGGCCTGGACCGCGCAGCGTCGCGAAGAACAGCCCTTCCCCACCGAACAGCGCCGACTTGATCTTCCCGACGTACTGAATGTCGTAGTTCACCGACGGCTGGAACGCGACGATGCACCCGGTATCGACGCGGATCAGTTCATTCGGTTGCAGCGTGCGTTCGTGGATCGTGCCGCCCGCGTGGACGAACGCCCACCCGTCGCCCTGCAGCCGCTGCATGATGAAGCCTTCACCGCCGAACAGCCCCGCGCCGAGCTTGCGCTGGAACGCGATCCCGACCGAGACTCCCTTGGCGGCCGCGAGAAACGAATCCTTCTGCGCGATCAGCTCGCCGCCGATTTCCGAGAGGTGGACCGGGATGATTTTGCCTGGGTAGGGAGCGCCGAATGCCACCTTCCGGCGCTGCGCGCTGCGGTTGAGAAACACCGTCATGAAGAGCGACTCGCCCGTGAGCAGCCGCTTGCCGGCACCGACGAGTGCGCCCAGGAACCCGCCCTGCTGCTGGGAGCCGTCACCGAATATCGTTTCCATCTCAATGCCATCGTCCATGTACATCATGCCGCCCGCTTCGGCGACGGTGGCTTCGTTCGGATCGAGCTCGACCTCGACGTACTGCATATCGTCGCCGAAGATCGTGTAGTCGATTTCGTGCATTGCGGGCATGCCGGTCTCCTGAAGTGGTGAGGATGAACGAGGACGCGAGCAGCGATGGTAGCACCACGATCTGCTCATGGTCATTCGGTATGACCTTCTCGTGACAACCATGGTCCCATTCGGGGCACCGCGAGACGACAGCATCGAGTCGCTTGACGCGTGACATCATGGCCGCCCGCAATCGCCTGGACGCGATGCGCTGGACACCGAATAAGTAGGCTTGAGGCTTTAGGCCGCCACATCAGAGGTCGCGGACGGCTGGCCACCCCTCGACCGAGGACGCCATGGTCACGCCGCGGAGCACGGCATCCGCGACCACTTCGGCGGCGAGGGCGCCGACCATCGTGACGTTGATGTCGTCGCGCGTCAGGCGCCGCGTCGAGACCGCGAACAGCTGATCGCCGTCGCCCGTCGTGTGGTACGGCCTGATTGCGCGCGCCGCGCCGCAGTTGGCCATCATGGCGACCTTGGTCAGCTGGGTCTTCGTCAGCGCCACGTTGGTCGCGACGACGACCAGGGTCGTGCTGCGCAGGAACGGATCGTGAATCGCCGCATGGGCGGCGTTGGGCGTGCCGATCGTCCGCGTCAGCACGTCCACGATGTCGGCGAACCCCTGGCCGTCGGGTCGGCGCGCACCCGCGATGATCTGCCCCTTCCGCCAGTCCATCACGTCGCCGGCGGCATTGACGACGGCGAGCGCGCCGATGACGACGTTGCCGGCGCGAAGGCTGGCCGTTCCGAGACCGCCCTTCATGCCGCCCGCGGTGAAACGTCGGAGCATCCGTCCGACCGTCGCGCCGGCGCCCGCACCGACGTTGCCTTCGGGCACCGGTGAGGCTGACGCCGCCTCGCACGCTTTGTACGCGGCCTGCGCGTCCGGACGGATGGTCGGATCCCCCAGGCCCAGATCGTCGATGACGGCGCCGGGAACCACAGGGATGCGCAGCCCGCCGCCCCAATCGAAGCCGCGCTTCTGATCCTCGAGATAGCGGATGACGCCGGCGTGGGCGGCGAGGCCGAACATGCCGCCGCCGGTGAGGAACAGGCCGTGTACGGTCTCGATCGGGCTGACGGGCTGGAGCAGCACCACGCCTGTCTCGCCAGGCGCCGAGCCGTCGTAGTCCACGCCGACGCTCGCATCGGGATCGAACAGGATGGCCGTGCACCCGGTCGGCCGGCGGGTATCGGTCCAGTGACCGACGCGCAGGCCGGGCACATCGGTGAGCGAGCCGATGCCGGCAGGCGTGGTGCGGGATTGCGCGCGCAGCCCGTCGCCAACACATGCGGCGCCGGCGATCATGGACGCGAAGGCTCGTCGGCTGAGTGTCATCGGTGTCTCCCGCGAGTCGAGGGTTCCTTCGTTGGCGACAAGGGTGTCAGGCAGCTGCGCCATGTCACTGCGGAGGCGCGGGCATCGCGCGTTGGTAGACGACGAGGCACCTACCCGAGCGCTTGCGCCGGATCGTGACGAGCTGTATCCGTGATTCGGCGAGCGCACTGATTTGTCGCTTTGGCATGTGAGCAGCCGTCCTATTCCGGATTTCCTCTAAAATGATGAAACCCCGCTAACGTCTTGCCCGCGCAGGCCCGAGTGGCGCTGACCATCCCGACCCCATCGCCGCGCCGCTCTTCGGCTGCAGCGGCGTACCATCCACCACGGCAAAGGCGACCGACACAGGCGCGACTCTGCAAACGCCGGTTGGACGGCCGACAGGACCGCCCCCTCACTTCGGAGGCGCCAAGTTCTCCGTCAGCTCGATATACGTTCCCCAGGGATCGGTCAGAAACGCGATGGCCGCCGTCGAGTTCGGAAGCCGCCCGTACGGTCGATCGAACTTCTGCCCAGCGGCTTCGAGCTTCTTACAGAACTCCTCGAGGTTCTTCACCTCGAACCCAATGTGATCCAACCCGCGGCCTCGGGTTCCGGCGGGAGCGGCGTCCGCCTTCCTGAAATACATGGACAGACCTGGCAGCTGCGCGATGGGAACCGGCGGGTTCGCACCCGCCAGCCAGTCGGATCCGGCGCCGAATGTCTTCACGTACCAATCACGTGTCTCGGCTGGCGCCACGGTCCTGAAGTCGAGGCGTTCCATCCGGATCACGGCTTCCTGCGACTCCGCGCCGCCGCGGAGCTCAATCGTCACGCCCTCTGGCGACGTGAGCAGTCCGGGCGCGACCTTCGAGCCGGTCGCCTCCCCCAACTTCTGAACGAGCGGCAGCAGTTCTGAAGTCCTGACCCTGAGCATGACACGCTCGACGGTGGAGCCCTCGCTGCCGCCGGTCGTCTGTGGCGATTGGCGCAGCATGACGAACGCCCCGGGAAGTTGGATCAGTTGCAGTGAGCCATTCTGCACAGCCACGCCGCCCAGAGCCGCCCAGAAGCGTCGGCTGGCCTCCACGTCTGTCGTGCTGAGGTGCAGATGTCCCATGACGACGCCGCTCGGGCCGGGCGCGGCCAGTTGCGCGTACGACGCGTGAGTGCAGAGCGTCAACAACCCAGCGAGGAGCCCGGCCACCGCGACCGCCGGTCGTCCCGCACCAGCCCGAATCGTCTGAGTCCGCATCGTCAACCTCCTGTTTGCCACCGCGCTGCCACCATGTCGCCGTACAGCCCACTTGAGGACCCGACGCCGCCGGCTCTTGCCGTTGGTCGCGTGTTAGGCCAGTCTACCGTCCGCGTTGTCAGGCAGCATTGGATTGCTTCGACTTCGCATCATTTGGCAACGCGACCCTGTACTGCGTTAGCCCTGGCACTATAGGTGATACGGCCAGTGGCATCTGCCGGCAGGTGCGCGCGCATCCGCGCCTTGAGAAGCGCAAGCTGGTGCAAAGGGCCCCAGGAACAGATCGACGTCGGACCTCAGTCCTTGAGCACTGGAACTTCGAGCAGGAATCCCGGAAATACCTGTCCAGTCATCGGATTCGGGTCCACGAACGAGAGGCCCTGCGTGTAGGCGATCTCGGCCGACGGACGCGGATAGATCGCGTTGACTTCGGCCTCGGTCATGTCGTGACGCGCGACGACGGTTCGCGGATGGGCGTTGGCGCGCGACGCGATTGCCGTGCACTCGACCTCCTGCATCATGCCCATGTCCTCATGCATGAGGATGTGACAGTGGTGAATCCAGCGCCCGGTGAAATCCGCGAAACGCGACCGGAACACGACCCGGCCCCCGTTGCGCGGGATCGACACCGTATCCATCCACCGCGGTTCGCTGAGGACATTGTGCAGTCGTCCCTGCTCGTCCGGAATCTCGATCCGCGTCACCCACATGGGATTGATGTGAATGTGAAACGGGTGGTCGGCACCGGCCGCGACGACCTGGAATTCCGGATTCTGTTTGAACCGTGCCTGTCCCTCGGCGCGGCTGATCGGATACCCGCGATACTGAGCGCCGAAGTGCCCGGGCTGCGGAAACTTTCTGAAGTCCGTGTGCCCCCACAACGTGGCCGAAGGATTGTAGAGCGCCCACTCCTCGGCCGTGTTGACCAGGACTTGAATCCTGTCTGGATCGTTGAGAGAAAACTTCTTCGGCAGCGGCGGCTCCGGCGTTTTCGCCAAATCGAACTGGTTGTTGATCGCCATCGTTCGGCCCGCCGGTGCGAGCAACACCTTGACGCCGCCGTACTCGGCCCACTCCTGGTTCTTCAACTCGGGGTGCGCCGCCGCAAACGAATCGGGCACC
>JBKJRJ010000061.1:0-2682 GCA_046594705.1 Vicinamibacterales bacterium | reverse complement strand
GCGCGTCCGCCAGCTCCGCGACGACACGCTGATGCCCGGCCGCGTCGTCGAGCGCGCCGATCAGTACTACCGGGGGGTGCGCGTGCACGGCGCCGACATCAGCCGCCAGGCCGATGATCACGGCGTGCTGATGTCGATGTTTGGTTCGGTGTATGACGGCATCGACATGCCGGTCGACCCGACGCTGACACCGGAACAGGTCCGCACCCGCATTGCGGCGCTGTCGGGCGCGGCCCAGGCCGATGCGAATCAGCCGGAGCTGGTCGTGCTGCCGCTCGACGCTGGCGGATTCCGGCTGGCGTGGCGGATGCGCGCGGTGACGCCCGCGGCCGACATCATCCAGTACTTCCTCGACGCCGCGTCGGGCGACCTGCTGCGCGAGTACAGCGACCGCCAGACCCAGAGCGCAGTCGGACGCGCCACCGGGGTGCTCGGCGACAGCAAGAAGATCAGCGTGACCGGGAGCACCACCTTCACCGCGCGGGATCAGCTGCGCCCGCCGGTCATCGAGACCGACGACCTGCAAGGAGATCCAGGGCGTACGCTCGGCTATCTGCTGGGACTCGTCAACCTCGGCGACAGCGACCTGGCGTCGAGCGCCACGAACACCTGGACCGACGGCGCCGTTGCCGACGCGCACGTCTACGCGGGCTACACCTACGACTACTACTTCAAGCGGTTCGGGCGCCGCGGGCTCGACGACAGCAACGTCCGCATCCGCAGCCTGGCCAACCCCGTGCGCCGCACCGCGCTCGACCTCAGCCGCTACTTCATGTCGTTCCCGGATTTCTTCGTGAACGCCTTTTACGCCGGCGGCGGTGTGATGGTCTATGGTGTGGGGCTGCCGCCGGGCGTCACGCTGGGCGGTCAGAACTGGACCTTCCTGTCGGGAGCCCTCGATGTCGTCGCGCACGAGCTGACGCACGGCGTCACCGAGTTCAGCTCCAATCTGGTCTACCGCAACGAATCCGGCGCGCTCAACGAAGCGTTCTCCGACATCATGGGCGCCAGCGTCGAGTTCTTCTTCCAGCCGGCCGGCAGCGGGCCGCTCAAGGCGGATTATTTGCTCGGGGAGGATGTCGTCACGCCGGGAGGGCTCCGTTCGATGGAGAACCCCGGCGCACGCGGCGACCCGGATCACTATTCGCGGCGCTTCACCGGATCGGGCGACAACGGCGGCGTCCACATCAATTCGGGCATTCCCAACCAGGCGTTCTACCTGGCTATCGAGGGCGGAGCGAACCGGACCTCGGGGCTCGCCGTGCAGGGGGTCGGCGGCGCGAACCGCGAGCAAATCGAAAAGATCTTCTATCGCGCGTTCACGCAGATGCTGCCGTCGACCGCCAGCTTCTCGGTTGCGCGCGCGGCCACCGTCCAGGCGTCGCGCGATCTCTACGGCGCGAACAGCGCCGCGGAGCGCGCCGTCACGCAGGCGTGGACGGCGGTCGGCGTCAACTAGGGTATTGGTGTGGTGGCGGACCTCAGGTTCCCCGGGAGCTTCATGCGACGGATCCTCATGGCAGGCCTCGTGGTCACGACGCTCTGCGCGTCACGTCCAGCCACGGCGCAGACGCGCGCGTGGTCCGAGCGCACCTGGGTCAGCGTCAGCGGCGGCGTGCAGCCCACCGTGAACAGCTTTGCCGATCGTTTCGATCTGCCCCTCAACGCGGAGACCGGATCCGTCGCCACGACCTATCCCGTGCAGGGGGCCGTGGTCATCGCGGCCAGCGGCGGAGTGCGCGTGTGGAAACAGTTTGCCGTCGGACTGGGCGTCACCCGCTACCACCGGCGCGCGCAGGCGTTGATCGAGGCGCGGCTCCCTCATCCGTTTTTCGACAATCAGTTCCGCGAGATCGAGGGCGCCACGCGAGCGACGAGACAAGAGACCGGCGCCCACCTGATGGTCGCCTGGATGGTGCCGGTGACGAAGCGCCTGCGAGTGCTGATTGCGGCCGGCCCCTCGGTCCTCGGGGTGAGGCAGACGGTCGTCAGCGGCGTCCAGTTCGCCGAGGCCTTCCCCTACGATGCGGCCGCGTTTACGGGCGCCACGACCCTCAACCCCAGTGCCACCGCGCCCGGCTTCAACGCCGGTGCCGACGTGTTCTGGATGTTCTCTCGACACCTGGGGGCCGGCGGCCTGGTGCAGGTCACCCGCGCCAGGGCTCGACTGTCGCTTGGGGGCAGGAGTATGACGGTCGATGCCGGTGGCGCACAGGCCGCCGGGGGCATCCGCCTGCTGTTCTAGCCGAGGGGCGCCCGAGAGCGTAATGAATCCCCAATTCAGCCAGCGCGTGCTGTTTGCCGTCAGGCGGATCCCGCCCGGGCGCGTGGCGACCTACGGAGACGTCGCGGAAGCCGCCGGGGTGCCCAGGGCCGCCAGGGCGGTCGGGAACGTCATGAAGGGCTGCCGCGCCCGCGGCGTTCCGTGTCACCGGGTGGTCGCTGCGGGCGGGCGACTTGGTGGCTATGGCGGCAGCGAAGGGCTCAAACGCGCCCTGCTCACCGCCGAAGGGGTCGCCGTGAGCGGCACCCGAGTCAGGGATTTCGATCGGAAACGCTTCATGTTCCGTAAGTAGACGCGTGATCCGGGCAACGCGGCGCGACCATGTCGACGTCTAAGACGGCAGTGCAGGCCTCTGCCGGCGCCGCGGCCGGCCGCGCGGCCGAACTCGAACTCGTGGC
>JBKJRJ010000209.1:0-6030 GCA_046594705.1 Vicinamibacterales bacterium | reverse complement strand
CAGCGCCTGCATGACGAGCTTCGTGGCCGACCCGCCGAAGGCGCGGTCCACCAGATCCCGGACGAGCTGCCGCTGGGTCGTTTCCTGGCTGAGGCGGGCGTGGTAGATGTGGGTGCGATCGCGCTCGTCGCGCTCGACGAGCCCCTTCTCCGTCATGATCTGCAGGAGCTTCAGGGCGGTGGTATAGGCAGCCGTGCGCTCGAGTCCCAGGATCTCGTGCACCTGTCGGACGGTGCTGGGACCGCGATCCCAAAGGACCCGGAGAATCGCCAGCTCGGCATCAGTCGGCCGGGGAACAGGGGTTCGATTCATTGGCATCGGAGTATCTACGACAAGCTTCGTAGTGTCAACGAAGTTCTTCGTAGCTCTACGAGTGGGATAATCTGCGGGTTCACTTCCGGGAGGATACGTGGCTGACTCAGGTACTTACGCGAACTTCGAAACGTCCGAGGGCAACTTCAAGGTCCGTCTGCTGGACAAGGAGGCCCCCAACACCGTGGCCAATTTCACCGGGCTGGCCGAGGGCACCAAGGAATGGCGCGACCCGGCGTCGGGTGAGCGGCGGAAGACGCCGTTCTACAACGGCATTGTCTTTCACCGCGTCATCAACGGCTTCATGATCCAGGGCGGCGACCCGCTCGGCCAGGGCACCGGCGGCCCCGGCTTCAACTTCGCCGACGAGTTCCACCCGTCGGCGCGGCACGGCAAGGCCGGCATGCTGTCGATGGCGAACTCGGGGCCGAACACCAACGGCAGCCAGTTCTTCATCACGCTTGGGCCCACGCCTCATCTCGACAACAAGCATTCGGTGTTCGGCGAAGTGGTGGAGGGCATGGACATCGTCAAGAAGATCGGTGCCGTGCCGACCGGCCGGCAGGATCGGCCGGTCACCGCCGTCGTGATCAACAAGGTCACGATCGAACGGACCTAGTGTCTCGTCACCGTAGTTCGCGACATAAGTCCCTGGCGGGGCATCCCGCCTCGCGGCGTTGTTCCTCGCTCAGATACTCCCGGTATCCTCGCTCGTCGCGCCTTGCGATCCGGGCGCCGCGCCAGGGACTTATGCCACGAACTACGGTGACGGGACACTAGATGTCAGCCGCGGACGACGCGGATTCCGGCGCGCCCGCGCCGTTCGACCTCCTCGTCGAACGGGCGACGCAGGGTGACAAGCCTGCGCTCGAGGCGCTGCTGCCGCTCGTCTACGGCGAGTTACGGCGGCTCGCCGCGCACTACCTGCGCGGCGCGCGCCCTGGTCAGACACTTCAGCCGACCGCGCTCGTTCACGAGGCGTACCTGCGCCTGCTCAAGGATCGACCGGAGCGGTGGCAGAACCGCGCCCACTTCTCCGCCATCGCCGCCCACGCCATGCGGCAGATCCTGATCGAACGCGCGCGGGCGCGCGATGCCTTGAAGCGGGGCGGCGGACAGCCCCGGGTGACCTTCGATGAAGGCCTGGCGGCGGCGGCCCCGGAACGGTCCTTCGACATGGTTGCGCTGGACGCGGCCCTCACCCGCCTCGCCGCGCTGGACGCGGGCCAGGCCCGCATCGTCGAACTGCGCTTCTTCGGCGGCTTGTCGATCGAGGAAACCGCGGAGGGGATGGGCGTGTCACCCGCGACGGTGAAGCGCCACTGGGCGGTGGCGCGCGCGTGGCTGGCGCGCGAGCTCGAATCGGCATGACCGTTCCGAGAGGACCCGGCCGGTGACCGACGACTGGGCCCGGATCAACGCGCTGTTCGACGACGCGCTCCCTCTCGATCCAGCCGGACGCGAGCTGCTGCTGTCCCGCGCCGACACCTCCAACCCGCGCATCGCCAGTGAAGTGCGCGCCCTGCTGCGCGCGCACGATCGGTCCGCTGACTTCCTCGAACAGCCCGCCTGGGCGGTCGACCCTGAGTTGCTGGCCGAGAGTGCCGCCGACGCGCCGCTCACCGGAAAGCGGATCGGTCCGTACGAGGTCCGCGAAGAGGTGGGCCGCGGTGGCATGGGGGTGGTCTACGCGGCGGAAGACGCCCGGCTCGGCCGCGTGGTTGCGCTCAAGATGCTGCCCGCGGCCTTCAGCCGCGATCCGGTCGCGCGTGAACGGCTGTCGCGGGAAGCCCGCGCGGCCGCGGCGCTCTCCCATCCGTGCATCGCGACGGTCTACGCACTCGAGGAGATCGACGGCGACCTCTTTATCGCGAGTGAGCTGGTGCGCGGTTCTACGCTGCGTGCGGGACTCGCCGCGGGGCCGATGGCACCCGAGCGGCTGCTCGAGGCGATGGCGCAGATCGCCGAGGCGCTCGACGCCGCGCACCGGCACGGCATCGTGCACAGGGACCTGAAGCCCGAGAACGTCTTGCGCGGCGAGGACGGGCGGCTGAAGATCGTCGATTTCGGCATCGCCAGGATGATGGGCACGCTGCCGGCCGCGCAGGCCGGCCTGACGATGACGGGCGCGCACCTGGGAACCCCCGGGTACATGGCGCCCGAGCAGCTGCGCGGACAGCCGATTGACGCGCGCGTGGACGTCTTCGCCTTTGGCGTCATGGCATACGAGCTGGCGACAGGCTCGCATCCCTTCGGCGGCAGCGACCCGGCGGCGCTGCTGGAGCGGCTGCTGTCGGACAACCCGCCGCTGTCGCGTCCCATCGAGCCGCCAGGCCTGGACGCCATCATCCGCACCTGCCTGAAAGGCGATCCGCAGGGGCGCTACCAGTCCGGCAGCGAGCTGCTCGAGGCACTGCGATCCCTCCACACCCGCGGCGACCAAGAGGCGCCGTCCCGGCGCGCGACGCCGACCTCCTGGTGGTGGAAGTTCCACCAGGTGGCAGTCGCGGTGCTCACCATTTTCGCGGTCGTGGTGGTGGGCATGCGGCGCCAGTGGATCGGGCAGTACGGGTCACTGATCTTCCTGTCGGTCCTGGTACTCGCGACGATCGCGACAACGCTGCGCCTCCATATGTGGTTCGTGTCGCAGGTCCATCCCGCCATGTTGGGGATGTTGCGCGCGCGCGTGCTGCGCTGGGTGGTCGGGTTCGAATCGGTCCTGCTCGCGATTCTGCTGGGGATCGGGGTTCAGTTCTCGGGCCCGCACGACGGCACCGCGGCGCAGCTCGTGGTGGTCGCACTGCTTCTGCTCATGTCCTTGGTGGTGATCGAGCCGGCCACCACGCGCGCCTCGCTGTCCGACTAAACTCAACCGTAAACAGGGTTGCGCGCCGATATGCCTTCAGTCAGCATATGGGCGGATGCGCGACGACATGAGCGTTCTCAATCTCCTGGAACATGCGCGGCACGCATCGCTCAGCGCCGATGTGGGCACAGCGCTCACGCGGATCGGCTCGCTGCCCGAGACGCTCCAGCGCTGCGCCGAAATCGTGGTCGAGCGCCTCGACGCCGCGTTCGCCCGGATCTGGACCCTCGATTCCGGCACGGCCGTCCTCGTGATGCGCGCCAGCGCGGGCCTTTACAGACATCTTGACGGGCCGCACGGACGCGTGCCCGTCGGGCAGTTCAAGATCGGCTTGATCGCCGAGGAACAGAGGCCGCATCTCACCAACGAGGTGGTCGGCGATCCGCGCGTCGGCGATCAGGAGTGGGCCAGGCGTGAAGGGATGGTGGCGTTTGCAGGCTATCCACTCCTGATTGAAGACCAGCTGGTGGGGGTGCTCGCGATGTTCGCCCGGCACCCCCTGTCGGAGGCGGATTTCTCCGCGCTGGCCACGGTCGCGAGCGGCATCTCCCTCGGCATCGCGCGCGCGCGGGCCATCGACGCACTGCGTGCCAGCGAGGCCGAGCAGCGGCAGCGCGCGGAAGAGCTCAGCCGGCTCGCCGCGGCGCTGCAGCGGAGCAACCATGATCTCGACGCCTTCGCCTACGCCGCCTCACACGACCTCAAGGCGCCGCTGCGGGGCATCAGCAATCTCGCGCAATGGATCGAGGAAGACCTGCGCGACTCGCTCCGCCAGGAAACCCGCGACATGCTGTTGCTCATGCGCGGCCGCATGCACCGCATGGAGGCGCTGGTTGACGGCATTCTTCACTATTCCAGAGCCGGCCACGCCGACGGGGAGCCGGAGAGCGTCGACACGGCGGAACTCGTCAGCGAGGTGGTCGAACTGCTCCAGTCGCCCGATGGAAGCGTGACCGTGGAGCCCGGTCTGCCGACGCTGACGACGGCGCGGGTGCCGCTCCAGCAGGTGCTCCAGAATCTCATTTCGAATGCCCTGAAACACGGTGGCGCGGACGTCACTGTGCGCATCAGGGCCGAGCGGCAGGCCCCGTTCTGGCGTTTCACGGTGAGCGATGACGGGCCCGGCATTGCCGGGGAGTTTCACGACCGGGTCTGGGGTATCTTCCAGACGCTCGCGCCGAGAGACAAGGTCGAAGGGACCGGCATCGGCCTGGCACTGGTCAGGAAGATCGTCGAACGCCACGGCGGCTCGGTTTCGCTCGAGTCTTCCGCGGCGGCGGGCGCACGGTTCAGCTTTACGTGGCCCGACCGGAGGCCGGAGGCCTGATGCCAGAAAAGGTGTTGAACATCCTCCTGGTGGAGGACGACCAGGTAGACGTCATGAACGTCGAACGTGCGTTCCAGAGGAACCGGATCACCAATCCGCTCTTCAAGGCCACCGACGGCATCGAGGCGCTGGCCATGCTCCGCAGCGGCGAAATCCCCAGGGAGCGGCGGATCGTCCTGCTCGATCTCAACATGCCGCGGATGAACGGCATCGAGTTCCTCCGCGAGCTGCGCAAGGACCCGGCCCTCGCGCTCACGCCTGTGGTCATGCTGACGACTTCGAACGACGACCGGGACAAGATCGAGGCGTACCACCTGAACGTCGCCGGCTACCTCCTCAAGCCGGTGACCTTCACCAGTTTCGTCGAGATCATGGCCGCCTTAAACAAGTATTGGACCCTCGTCGAGTTGCCGTGACGATGGCAAGGCTGAAGCTGCTCGTCGTCGACGATGACGAGGTGGACCGGCGGGTCGTGCGGCGCGCGCTGCGGGACGCCAAGGTCAACGCGGCCATCGACGAGTGCGCCACCGGCCCGGAGGCGCTGACCGCGCTCGCCGCCTTGTCGTACGACTGCGTGTTTCTCGATTACAACCTGCCGGGCGTCAACGGCCTCGAGACGTTGCAGGCCATCCGCGATTCAGGCGTGCGGGTGCCGGTGGTCTTGCTGACCGGCCACGGCGACGAAGAGCTCGCCGTCAGGCTGATGCAGGCCGGTGCGGCGGATTATCTGAACAAGAGCTCGCTGGGGCCGGAGCGCCTGGAGCGCAGCCTGCGTTATGCGATCGGACTCCACCGCGCGGAAGAAGAACAGCGCCGGCTGCTCGAGCGCGAACAGAGCGCGCGGCAAGAGGCCCAGGCCGCGAACCGCGCGAAAGACGAGTTCCTCGCCACGTTGTCCCACGAGCTGCGGACACCGCTCAACGCGATTCTTGGCTGGGCCGCGCTTTTGAACAGCGGCCGGCTGGACGAGACGGGAAGGGCGCGCGCGATCGACAGCATCGAGCGCAACACCCGGATCCAGGCGCAGCTCATCGAGGACCTGCTCGACATCTCGAGGATCGTCTCGGGAAATCTGCGCCTCGAGCCCCGTCCCGCGCTGGTGCGCGGCATCATCGACGCGGCGATTGAAGCGGTGCGGCACAGCGCCGAAAGCAAGCCGGTACGAATCGACACCGAGATCGTGGACGACGCGCCGCTCCTGTGCGATCCCGGCCGGATGCAGCAGGTGGTCTGGAATCTGCTGTCCAATGCGATCAAGTTTTCGCCGCCCGAGGGCACGGTCACACTGCGCGCGGCGCGCGACGGGCGCCTCCTCACCATCACGGTGACCGACGCCGGCTGCGGCATCTCACCCGAGTTTCTCCCGTTCGTGTTCGAGCGGTTCCGCCAGCAGGACGGAGCGGGCACCCGCGCCCATGGCGGCCTCGGTCTCGGTCTCTCCATCGTGCGTCACGTCGTGGAGCTGCACGGCGGCCATGTCTCCGCTCACAGCGACGGAGCCGGCCGTGGCGCGACGCTGGTCGTG
>JBKJRJ010000113.1:0-5757 GCA_046594705.1 Vicinamibacterales bacterium | reverse complement strand
CGATACGCAGCGCCGCGAGGCCGCCCTGCGCGAGCGCGGCATCCGCTTTGTCGGCATGGGCGTGTCCGGCGGCGAAGAGGGCGCGCGATACGGCCCGTCCTTGATGCCGGGTGGCGCCCGCGCCGCCTACGACCACCTGCGGCCGATCCTCGAGGCCATCGCCGCGGAGACCGATTCAGGACCGTGTGTGACGTACGTCGGTCCGGACGGCGCCGGCCACTTCGTGAAGATGGTGCACAACGGCATCGAGTACGGCGTCATGCAGGCGATCGCCGAAGCGTACGACCTCCTGCGCCGGGTGCTGGGTCTCCCGGCGGCGTCGACGGCGGACCTTTTCGCCGAGTGGAACCGCGGTCCGATGGAGTCGTACCTGATCGAGATCACGTCGAAGGTCCTCTCCGCCCGCGATCCCGAGACGGGCCACCCGCTGGTCGAGCTGATCCTCGACCAGGCCGGTCAGAAGGGCACCGGCAAATGGACCGCGCAAGTCGCGCTCGATCTCGGCGTGCCGATCCCGACGATCGCCGCCGCGATCGATGCCCGCGTCCTCTCCAGCATGAAGGACGAGCGCGTGCGCGCCAGCGAGCAGCTCACGAGTGCCATGACGACCGCTGCCGCTGACGACCCGCGCGAGATCTCGGCCGCCGTCCGGGACGCGCTCTCCGCGGCGACGCTCTGTGCCTACGCGCAAGGCATGGCACTGCTTCGCGCCGGATCGATCCAGCACCGCTGGAGCGTCGACCTGCGCGAGATCGCGCGCATCTGGACGGGCGGGTGCATCATTCGCGCGCGCCTGCTCGGTACCATCATGCAGGCCTACGCGCGCGACGGCGACCTGCCGAACCTGCTGCTCGACGCCGACATTCGGCCGCGCATGTTGGCGGCGGAGCAGGGATGGCGCCGGACTGTGCAGATGGCGGTGGCGCACGGCATCCCGGTACCCGCGTTGTCGGCCTCGCTCGCCTATTTCGACAGCTACCGGACGGAGGTGCTGCCGCAGAACCTGACGCAGGCTCAGCGCGACTATTTCGGGGCCCACACCTACCAGCGCATCGATCGCCGGACGCAGGATTCGTGCACACCGACTGGCAGGCGTTGATCGCGGCGGCCGCAACGGGGGCCAAGCCATGACGACGCCGGTGCCGGCATTGACGCGAGAGCAGATCAGCCGGCCGACGCTGCGCGAGGCGGAGGCGTGCACGCTGGTGATCTTCGGTGCGACCGGCGATCTCACGCGGCGCAAGCTTCTTCCCGCGCTCTACGATCTGCAGTGTCTCGGCGGCATGAACGGCCGCTGCGAGATCGTCGGCACCGGGCGCACGCCGCTCACCGACGAACAGTTCCGTGACCGCGTGCGCGAGGGCGTGATGGACGCGACGGATGCCGTGGACACCGCCGACCCGCGCTGGCGAGGATTCGAGGAGCACCTCCACTACGTGGTCGGGGATCCGAACGACGTTGCGTTCTATGCGCGCCTCGCCGCCGATCTCGAGTCGCGCCGGCGCGCTGGCGGCAACGCCAACCGCCTGTTCTACATCGCGACCCCGTCGTCACTCGCCCGGCCGATCATCGAGGGCCTCGGCGCGGCCGGGCTGGCGAACAACGACGCCGGCTGGTCGCGCATCGTGATCGAGAAGCCGTTTGGCCGGGATCTCCAGTCGGGGAGGGAACTGAACCGCGTCGTCAACGGCGTCTTCGCCGAGGAGGCGGTCTTCCGGATCGATCACTATCTCGGGAAAGAGACGGTGCAGAACATCCTGGTCTTTCGGTTCGGCAACACGATGCTCGAACCGATCTGGAACCGGAACTATGTCGACTACGTGGAGATCACGGCCGCCGAGACGCTCGGGGTCGAATCCCGCGCCGCGTTCTACGAGGAGGTCGGCGCCCTGCGCGACATGGTCACCAATCATCTGCTGCAGTTGCTGACGCTCACGGCGATGGAGCCGCCCGTGGCGCTCGATGCGGAGGCGCTGCGTGATCAGAAGGTGCAGCTCCTGCGCGCGATCCACCCCATGACCGTCGGCGAGGTGACGCAGCGGACGGTCCGCGGGCAATACGGCACGGGCACGGTCGCCGGGCGGCCCGTGCCTGGGTATCGGGATGAGCCTGGCGTCGACAAGCGGTCCGATACGGAGACGTACGCCGCCATCGACTTCCGCATTGACAACTGGCGTTGGGAAGGAGTGCCGTTCTATGTCCGAACCGGCAAGCGGTTAAGCCGGCAGCAGACCGAGGTCGTGGTGCACTTCAAACGCACACCGCAGGCGCTCTTTGCTCGCGCGCCCCAGACAGACATGACTCCGAACGAGATCACGCTGCGGATCCAGCCTGACGAGGGGATCACCATCGGCTTTGCGGCGAAGCGGCCGGGCGACGCGTTGCGGTCCATCGGCGTCGGGGCGGAGTTCTCGTACGTGGAGAGCTTTGGTGGGAAGGCGCCGAGCGCGTACGCGACGCTGCTGTTGGACGTGATGCACGGCGACCCGACCCGGTTCACCCGGCGCGACGAGGTGGACGCTGAGTGGCGGATCATCACGCCGATCGAGGAGGCCTGGGCGGTACGGCCGGCGCCGGCGTTCCCCAACTATGGAGCTGGGAGCGAGGGGCCTGCGGAGGCGAACGCGCTGGTGGGCCGCGGCGGGCACCACTGGCGTCCGATCGCCCCGTCACGGGACGACGTCGCGGAGACCGTCGTGACCACCCCGTCTGCTGACGCGACGCAGGTGGTGCCATGAGCAAAACACCGCACGACTACACATTGCTCGCGGGACGACATTGGTCTTGACCATTGTTGGACTACTGGCGCTCGGCATGGCGCTGATCACGCCAAACCTTACGGCGCTGGCGTCCACGGGGCAGAAGCAACAAACCGGGGCGGCGCTCGGTTTGAGAAATGCCGCCAACAGTTTGGGTCAAGCCGCAGGAGCGGGACTGGGTGGCCTGCTCTTTGCGCTGCAGATGACCGCCGCCTACTCGATCACCGGAGCGATTCTGGTCGCTATCGGAATCGCCGCCGGAAGAGTTGTGCAACGAGGCAACGTTGCGAGTTCAGATGAACAAATCCTGGGGAGAAGATCATGAGCGATCAAACACAAGCCAGTCGCCCGAAGGAGGCCCTTTTACCCACCGACGTAGAAAGATCTGATTCCCTGACCGCGCTTGCCCCGTCCTCCGCCAGCGCCTCACGCCGGCTGTGCCTGCTCTCGAACGGCACGTATAGCGTGATGCTCAGCGACAGCGGTTCCGGTTTCAGCCGCTGGCGCGACCTGGCGGTGACGCGCTGGCGCGAAGACGCTACCCGCGACCATTGGGGCAGTTATCTGCTGCTGCGGGATGAGGACAACGGTGCAGCGTGGTCGGCCACCCGCCAGCCCTTCGGTGCCCCGTCGCAGGATGTTGCAGTCACATTCAGCGACGGTCGCGCCCAAATCGTCCGCCGCGAGGGCACGCTGGACAGCGCGCTGGAGATCGCGGTGGCCCGCGATGCCGATGTCGAGTCGCGCACCACGTCTGTTGTTTCGCCGGCATCAGACACGGCGCGCGCGGCTATTATCGCGGGCTTGGCGGGCGAGGCCTTCAAACGTCCGCGCGACGCCGGGCAGTTTCAGCACCCGCGTGTGGGCGACGACGAGGTCCCGGATCAGGGTCGGGGCGCTCATGCGCCCACCTCGACGAGCCAGCCGTCGTAGTCGGCGGCACAGCCGCTGGTCACGTCGATGTCGCGGAGCCCCGCCGGGACCGCGTCGGCGGCGAGGCGCGTCGGCGCGGCCCCCGCCGGCGTCAGCGCGAGCAACAGCGGGGTCCCCGCGGCGAGCGCGACGGTCAGCGCCGGCACGACGACGGCGGCCCCGTGCCTCTCCAGGTGGCCCAGGACCTTCGCCAAGAGGCGCGCGGCGTCACGGGGCCCGTGCGCGTCGTGCAGCTGATCCCACACCGCGGGAAACGGGTCGCCGAGATCCCGCAGGAGATCCGGCAGGACCTGGCGCACCGCCTGCGGCTTGCGCGCGAGCTCCGCGAGATAGTGGCGGTAGTCAATCGACCGTTGCCCACAGCGTGTCCGCGGATGCGTCACGCGGACGCCGTCGCGGCCGACGATCGTGACGGTCGTCGCGCCGACGCGCACGACGAGGTCCAGCCCGGCCCAGCGACTCCACACGGAGTACACGGCGCCTTCGAGCCGCACGACGGCGCGCGGTGAGACCGTGACGAACGTCGTGGCCTCCGGCGCGAACGCCGTCGGGGCCGGTCGGCACTGGCGCTGCTCCTCGGCAAAGCGCACGCCGATCGTCTGACCGGTCGCATCACGCGTGGTGTCGAGGCGCGCATCCATCTGCGCCAGCAAGGTCTCGTTGATGGTCGCGAGTGTCGGGCCGACCGGAATCGGCACCAGGACCTGGTGTCGGATGGCCTTGCCGCGGGCCTCGACGCCGCCTTTATCGTGGCCTTCGCCGGGGCGACAAAAACACGCTTCAAGGAGGTAATGCGAGGCGAGGGCCGCAAACCGCGGCGTCAACGTCCGCGCGCCCCCGACCAGGATCCGCACCACCGCGGCGCGCAGATTGTCGTAGGCGATGCGGGCGGGCACGCCGTCGAAGTGGGCGAACGCGCGCACGTGCCCATCGAGAAAGCTGATCTGATCCTGGCGCTCGTAAATCCACGCGAAGTCGCGGCCCGAGTACATCAGCCGCATCAGGAAGAGCCAGGCCTTCCGACGCGTGCCGTCGACGTCCACGAGCACCTCGAAGAAATCGACCTCGGCGAGATCGCCCGGCCGATACGTCAGCGGCACGAAGACCTCACGGCGCTGCCGCTTCCACTCGGCCACGGCATCTTTGACGACCGTCACGCCGACGCGGTGCCCCTCCGCCTGCAAGAGCCCATGCAGCCGCGTGGCCGTCAGGCGCTGTTGCCCCCCGTCCACCGCACCGAGTCGGCCAGCAGCGCCTGCAGCCGCGTCGCGACCGCGTCCCAGACCGGCCGGGGCCGCGGGGCGGACTCGGTGCGCACAGGGGCCGCCTGCTCCAGGTACTTTCGGACCGTGACCCGCGCTAACCCCAACTCCCGGGCGACCGCCCGCTGCGACCGCCCCTCCACCAGCACCTTGTGTCGAACGACGTGCACCTGGTCCATCCTGAGCATCCTCCAGCGAACCCCGGATCCCTCGATCCGGCAAGCCCGCGGTCAGGCCCTCAGGTGGTCTACTTTCCGAGCGGCGTTTGGTCTACTTTCTGAGCGGCGCGCCCACGTGGGAAGACCTTCGCCAACCCGCTCCGCCTAGATCTTTACACCGGCGTCGCGGAGGTACTCGACGAGGCGGCCGGGCTCGGGCGCATGCAGCGCGCGCAGGCCGACGGCCCGCGCCCCCGCCACGTTCTCCTCTCGGTCGTCCACGAACAGGCTGGCGGCGCGATCCGCTCGCATGACATCGAGGGCGATCTCGTAGATCCGTGCGTCGGGTTTGCGCACCCCCAGATAGCACGAGCTGAAGAACGCCGAGAACATCTTGCCGAGACCGAACGTGTCAAGGCGGTACCGGTTGATCTCGCGTGACTCGTTATTAATGGTAGCCAGCCGGTAGAGGCCGCCGGAGGCGAGACGGCCAATCGCACTCAGCGATGCGCTGTGCGGTTGTGATCGGGATCGCATGAATGCGATGAAGGATTCTCGCGAAAAGCTGCGGTCGCGGTGAAAGACGACGTGATCGAGATAGGCGTCCAGCGACAGCTCGCCGCGTTCGAAGCCGTCGGCCAGCGC
>JBKJRJ010000511.1:0-2810 GCA_046594705.1 Vicinamibacterales bacterium | reverse complement strand
CGGCGCACCCGTCCGCTTGACCCGGCGGGAATTCGAGCTCCTGCAGTTCCTCGTCGAGAACAAGAATCGGGTGCTCTCGCGCGAGCGCCTGCTGGAACGGGTCTGGGGCTACAGCCGGTTCATCGAGACGCGATCGGTGGACGTGCACGTCGGCCGCCTGCGTGCCAAGCTGGGCCCCGCCGGCGAGCAGATCGAGACCGTGATCGGCCTGGGCTACAAGTTCACCGAGTAGACGGACGGCGACAGAGTTGACCCGCCCGATGGGTTTGGGGCCCGGGAACAACTCCCACCCCCAGAGCGTGCCCCCAGGGCACCGGGTCGGTGTTCATCGGCAGCGCCGATTTGATGGAGCGGAATCTCGACCGCCGTGTCGAGGCGCTGTGTCCCGTCCTCGATCCGTCCCTGGTCAACTACCTGCGTGACACCGTGCTGGACGCGTATCTGCGCGACACGGAGCGCACGTGGACGCTGGACGCCTCAGGCGACTACGCGCCGCCGGTCACCGCCACGGCCACGGCCGCCGAGCCCCTAAGCGCCCAGCACACCCTGCTGGTGCGACACACCACCGACTACCAGCACGATTGACTCGCGATCTCGTCACTCCAGGTCCGGCCACTCCAGCTTCGCAAGCGCGTCAATGCGCGCCGGCCCAGGGGGACGGCAGCGTAGCCGAGTGGCCGCGATGGGCAGGGCCGGGGCTGTCAGCGCAGCGCGCGGGCAGCCACATCCGGGAAGTCGGTAAAAAGGCCGTCGACGCCGAGGCCGCGGAACTGCTCGAATTCCGCTTCGGCGCGCCCCTGGTAGCCGGCGGGCAGGAATTCCTTGTCGCTCCGCAGCGTCCAGACGTGCACCAGCAACCCGAGTGCGTGCGCGCGCGTGACGAGATCGGTGGGCGTCCCGAGGGCGCCGTCGGCGCCCACCGGCACGATCAGCCGCTTCTCCACTCCCACCCCGTCGGCGTAGCTGGCGATGTCCTTCAGGCCGGCGGGGTCGAGCGTGGCGGCCGTGCTCACCAGTTGCATCAGCCGCACCCGCGTCAGCGGCCGCAGCGCGCGGAGGTTCGCTGCCTCGAACGACTGGATGAACACCGGCGCATCCTTCCGGTTCCAGCCGTGGCTGTCGAGGGAGGCCAGCAGCTTCTGCTCGAGCGGCAGGCCTATCCCGCGGAAATAGGTCGGATGCTTGGTCTCGGGGTAGATCCCGATCGGCCGGCCGAGCTCCTTCCCAAGCTGCTGCGCCAGCGTGATCACGTCCTCGAACGTCGCGACCTCGAAGCGGCCGTCGTAGTCGTGCGATCGGAACGCCAGGCGCTCCTTCGCGCGCAACGTCTTGATCTCGACCAGCGTGAAGTCCTCAGTGAACCAGCCGGTGATCGCCTGGCCGTCGATGGTCTTCGTGGTCTTGCGCGCCGGAAACCGCTCGGCGACGTCTGTCGTCCCGCCGATCTCGTTTTCATGACGCGCGACGAGGACGCCGTCTTTCGTCGAGACCAGGTCGGGCTCGATGAAGTCGGCGCCCATTTCCGCCGCCAGCCGGTAGGCGGCGAGGGTGTGCTCCGGACGATGGCCGCTGGCGCCACGGTGCCCGATGATGAGCGGGCGGGTCGCGGCTGCCGCTGATGCCCCGAGCATCAGCAACAGCGCGAGCGCGCGAGTTACCACAGGAACTTGACCCCCAGCTGCAGCTGGCGGGGGTCGTAGGTCGAGGTGATGGTGCCGAAGGCGTTGGCGCTTCGCACGCCGTTGGGGGCGCGGAAGTTGGTGCGGTTGAACAGGTTGAACGCCTCCAGCCGGAGTTCCACTCTGGCGGTTCCGCCGAGCGCGACCTGCTTGCTGGCCGCCAGGTCGAACTGCTGGAAGCCGGGGCCGTGGACCACGTTGCGCTTGGCGTTGCCGAACGGCTGGCTCGGGTCGGTCGGCACGCTCACGCAGGCGCGGTCGAACCAGTTGGTGATCGTCTGCGCGCCGCCCTGCGCGTAGGGGTCGCAGGTCACGTTGGGCCGGTAGTTGTTCGCGCCGCGGAAATCCTGCGCGATGCCGGAGACGATGAACGTCGCGGCGGGCGCGTAGGTGAAGGTCACCGGCTCGCCGGCGAACACGCTGTTGATGCCGGCGAGCTGCCAGCCACCGATCAGCGCCTCGACCAGCGGCGACACGTTGGCGGCCCAACGGTGCCCTTTGCCGAACGGTAGCGACCACACGAAGCTGGTGGTGTTGTTGTAGGGCTGGTGGTAGTTCGACAGGCCGAAGTCGGCGTCGAGGTTCCGGAAATCCTGCGGCGCCGGGAAGTTGCCGTTGGAGTTCTCCAGCGACTGCGCGCCGTTGTCCTCGGTCCTCGACAGCGTCAGCGCGCTGAGGATGGTCAGCCCCTTCCGCATCCGCCACTCGTACTTGCCCTGGAACGCCTTGTAGCGCGACTGGCCGCCGTTGAACGCGTAGGTGATGTCCGAGAACGCGGGATTGGGCCGCCGCGCCTGCAGCGGAATGGTGCCCGCGGCGTTGTTCGGGGTCGCCTGGTTGTAGTTCGCGAACAGCAGCAGGCCGTCCGCGCGGTTGCCGACGTAGGCGACGTCGAGCAGCATGGTGCTCGTCAGCGCGCGCTGGACCGAGATGAACCAGCTCTGCACCGGACTCGAGTGGTAGTCGCGCGGCATGTAGGTGATGTTGGCGGTCAACGGGTTGAAGCGCGAGGGGTCCGCCAGGCCGGCGGGCTTCGTGCCCGCGGAGCAGGGCTATCCCGCCGGCCTGGCGGACCCCTCGCGCTTCAACCCGTTGACCGCCAACATCACCTACATGCCGCGCGACTATCAC
>JBKJRJ010000510.1:0-13918 GCA_046594705.1 Vicinamibacterales bacterium | reverse complement strand
GGCGCGTTCGTGCGGCAGACCGGCGGAGGTCAGCACCGATGCGAGGCTGCCGGCCACGTGTCCGGCTATTTCGCCAAGCTCCGCGGCGAGCGGTCCCGCCGCCACAATGGGCCCGATCCCTGGCATGACGAAGGCGACGGTGGCCAGCATCTGGCCGCCCAGCTCTCCCAGACGTGCCGCCGCCCGGGAGTCTTCGAGGTCCACTCCGGCCGTCGCGTCCATCCGCTCGGCAAGCGCCTGCGCGTCCGCGTGAGTGTGGGCGACGACCGACAAGGAGTCTCTGCCTATCCCGAGCGCATGCAGCGCCCCCGCGGCGTCGGCGGCTAAGGATGGAGTCGAAAACAGTCCGAGAACGAGTGTATGGGACACGGTCATCATCTTACGATGAGACGCCAGCGAGTACCCAACGCAGGACACTCTGAATCGCTCTTGAAGCCCTTCCGCCTCGAGCTAAGCCTCGTTCGACCGGCCGAAGCGTCGAGACGCAGCGTAGGAGTGACGTGATAATTGGAGGCGCCGCCCGGATTTGAACCGGGGATGGAGGTTTTGCAGACCTCTGCCTTACCACTTGGCGACGGCGCCGGTCGGACTCCGCAGGCCTGAAGGCCTGCGCTACAAATGCATGGAGTTCGGCCGCAGGCTAGGTGCGGCTACAACAGCGAGAGGGGACGCGTTGAACGCTGGTCATGATCCGGTTCCCGCAGAGTGCATCGCCAGTCGGGTGCAGGAGGCCCGACAATCTCATGAAAATGGAGCGGGAAACGGGATTCGAACCCGCGACTTCGACCTTGGCAAGGTCGCACTCTACCACTGAGTTATTCCCGCCCGCCCAGAAGTGCCGATCGTACCACAGCCTCCGGCAGAGGACAACCGGGTGGCTGCCTTCGGCAGAAGGCAGAAGGCAGAGGGGAGAAGGCAGACCGCTACGGGCAGGCGTCGAACGCGTTTGGGTAGACCACGATTTCCGGCCGCGGGCCCGTCGCCTGGTCAATCGCCACCACGTCGAAGCGGCACGGGCGGTTGGTAAGGCGGTGGCGGGCCAGGTAGTCCACCGCCATCGCCGTCACCTTGCGCTGCTTCCGCGCGGTGACGCTCCCGGCCGCCCGGCCGAACTCCCCCGTCGCCCGCGCGCGCACCTCCACGAACACGATCGTGCCGCCGTGCTCGCACACGATGTCGATTTCGCCATGCCGGGTGCGGTAGCGGCGGGCAAGAACTGCGTACCCGCGCGCGGTGAGCTCGCGAACCGCGAGTTGTTCGCCCAATTCTCCGAGAACCTGCCGGTCGCGCGTCATGACGCGCCGGCCTCGCAAGATGCGCGCCTTAGAGTCCCTGGTCCTTAGAGTCCCTAGAGTCTCTCGTCCCTTCGTCCGTTGTCCGTAGCAGGTCCTTGAGTCGCGCGTCTCGGGACCCGGGCGTCTCGGGACCCGGGACCGAGGGACCCGGGACCCGGGACTGGGGACTAGGGACACTAGGGACTGGGGACTGGTGGGTCTGCCCCTGGACGACCTCGATCAGCGACTCCTCGAACAGGCGGAGGACGGCGTCAGCCTGCTCCTTGGTGATGACCAGCGGCGGCGCGAAGCGGATGGCATTCCGGCCGGCGCCCAGGATCAGGACGCCGCGCTTGAACATGGCCTGAACGATCGCGTTGCGCTCCTCGACGGCCCGCACCTTGGTCTTCCGATCCCGCACCAGTTCCACGCCGATCATCAGGCCGCGGCCGCGCACGTCGCCGATGATCTGGTGCTTGTCCTGCATCGCCCGCAGCGCGTCCATCATGTAGTCGCCGACGGTGGCGGCGTTCTTCACGTACTGCTCGCGCAGCAGCTTGATCGTGACCAGCGCCGCGGCGCACGCGACCGGATTGCCGCCGAACGTGCTGGCGTGAGCCCCCGGCGGCCAGCTCATGACCTCCGCCCGCGCACAGGTGATGCCGAGCGGCAGCCCCGACGCGATCCCCTTCGCGATGTTGACGATGTCGCCGGTCACGTCGAAGTGCTCCGAGGCGAACATCTTGCCCGTCCGGCCCATGCCCGACTGCACTTCGTCGAGCACCAGCATCATGCCGTGCTGCCGCGTCAGCTCGCGCAGTCCCTGGAGGAACGCCTTCGGCGGGACGACGTAGCCCCCTTCCCCCTGGATGGGTTCCACGACGATGGCGGAGACCTCGTCCGGCGAGGTGAGGTGCACCAGGATCTGATCGCGGATGAACGAGAGCGACGCCTCGGCGCACGCGTCGGCGCTGCCGTTGAACCGGTAGGTGTCGGGGTACGGCGCGTGGTAGACGCCGGCCATCAGCGGGCCGAACCCGCGCCGCTGGATCGACTTGCTCGAGGTCAGCGCCAGCGCGCCCAGCGAGCGCCCGTGGAACGAGCCGAGGAACGCGATCACATTCGGCCGCTTGGTGTAATAGCGCGACAGCTTGATCGCCGCCTCGGTCGTTTCAGTGCCGGAGTTGGCGAAAAACGCCCGGACGTCGCCCTCGATCGGCACCAGCGACGCGAGCTCCTCCGCGAGCCGCACCTGAGGCTCGTAGTAGAAGTCGGTGCCCGACATGTGGATGAACTTCGCCGCCTGGTCGGCGATCGCCTTGACGACCTCAGGATGCGACACGCCGGTGGAATTGACCGCGATGCCGGCGGCGCAGTCGACGAACACATTGCCGTCAACGTCCTCGACCACCGCCCCTTCGCCGCGGGCAATCACCAGCGGATAGTCGCGGGTGTAGGACGGCGACACATATTTGGCGTCCTTGTCGATGATCGCCCTGGCCTTGGGGCCGGGCAGCGTCGTCTTGATGTCAGGTGCTTTCATCTCGTTGCCAGTCGCCAGCTATTTCCTCTTCCAGCGCGTGCCGGCGGCGGTGTCCTCGAGGAGGATGCCGCGGGACTCCAGATCCCTGCGAATGCCATCCGCGTCGTTGAAGTTGCGCGCCGCGCGGGCGGCGCGGCGGGCCTGGATGAGTTGCTCGATCTCCGCCACCGGGACGGGCGGGCGCTCGTCTTCCGCGCGGCGCAGCGACAACACGCCGAGCACGCGATCGAAACCCTCGAACGCGGCGCGCACCGCGGGCGCCTCCGGGGCCGAGAGCTCCCCCGCGTCGATCGCCGAATTGAGCGCGCGCACCAGCTCGAACATCACGCCGAGTGCAGCGGCCGTGTTCAGGTCAGTGCGGATGTGGTCGGCGAACGCCGCTGTCGCCTCCTGCACCCGCGCGGCCGCGGGGCCGGGCGCCTGGTTGCCTCCGGCCGCCGTGAGCGCGTCGAGGCGCGCCAGGAAGTCGGTGATCCGCTTGAGCGCTTCTTCCGCCTGCGCCAGCAGCGTCCACGAGAACTTGAGCTGCTTGCGGTAGTGCGTGCCGAGGTAGAGATAGCGCAAGGCCGACGGGCGGAAGCCCTGGGCGACGACGTCCTCGAGGTTATGAACGTTGCCGAGGGACTTGGACATCTTCTCGGTGCCCTTGTCCTCCTCCTCGATCATCAGGTGCTCGACATGCACCCAGAACCGCGAAAACTGCCGCTTCGTCGCCCCCTCGGCCTGCGCGATCTCGTTCTCGTGGTGCGGAAAGATCAGGTCCACGCCGCCGCCGTGGATGTCGATCGGCAGGTCCCCGAGCAGCTCGGCCGCCATTGCCGAACACTCGATGTGCCAGCCGGGCCGGCCCGGCGGCAGCCTCGGCTCCCACGACGGCTCCCCGGCTTTCGCCGCCTTCCACAGCACGAAGTCGCGGGCGTCTTCCTTCTCGTACTTGTCGGAATCGACGCGCGCGCCGCTCTTGATGCCGCCGTGATCCAGCCGGGCCAGCTTGCCGTACTCCGGGAACGTCGAGATCTTGAAGTAGATCGACCCGTCGCTGGTGTAGGTGTGGCCGTTCTGCTCGAGCGCCTGGATCATCTGCGCCATCGCATCTATGTGGTCGGTCGCGCGCGGCGAACACTCGACCGGCTCCAGGCCGAGCGCCGCCGAGTCCGCTTCAAAGGCATCCACGAACTGCTGCGTGTATTCCCGCAGCGGCTGCCCGGCCTTGATCGATTCGACGATGGTGCGATCGTCCACGTCGGTGTAGTTGCGCACCTGCTGCACGGCATAGCCGCTGAACTCGAGCGCGCGCCGCAGCACGTCGAGCGCCACGAAGGTGCGGAAGTTGCCGATATGCCCGCGGGCATACACGGTGAGGCCGCACGCATACATGCGCACCGTCTTGCCGTCGGCTGGCGCGAAGTCCTCCTCGCGCCGGGTCAGGGTGTTGAAGAGTTTCATGCGGGCAGCGGGCAGCTCGCCTGCTCGCGGCGAGCGCCGCATTCGGCCACCACGACCACCTCGCGCTCGCGCGCTGCCATCACGAGCGAGATGGAGCCGTCGCCGGCCTTGGTGCTCAGGGTCGCGGCCAGCGCCTCGACGGCTTTCGCCAGCCGCCCGGCGGCGCCCGCGTCGGCCCCGGAGTACTCGGCGAACTTGCCCGCCAGTTCGCCGGCGACCTCGTGGTACGGCGCGGCCGACGGGATCGCCAGCCGCAGATCCACGGGACGCGCCGACTGTGCCATCAGACGATTCTATAGCGAAATGCGCACAAACAGCCGTTTGGCGGCCCGGCAGTCCGCGTCGATCTGCGTGCGCAGGGCGTCGACGTCGCCGAACGCGCGTTCGTCCCTCATGCGCTGCACGAAGGACAGGCGAATGGTGGTGTCGTAGAGATCCCGCGACATGTCGAGCAGGTGCGTTTCGATGTGGAGGCCGTCAATCCCGCCGAACGTCGGACGCGTCCCGATGTTCGTCACCGATGGATACTCGATCCCCTTCACCGCCGCCGTCGTCGCATACACGCCCGCCGGCGGCAGCAGCTCGTTGCGGGTGTCGAGGTTGGCGGTGGGAAATCCGATTTCCCGGCCGCGCGCCGCGCCGTGCACGACGTTGCCGTCGATGAAGTAATGGTGCCCGAGCAACGCGCCGGCCTCGTCGACCCGGCCCTCGGCAATCAGCCGGCGAATGCGCGTGCTGCTGACGACGAAGTCCTTGTAGCGCACGGCGTCGATCTTCTCGGCGCGGAAGCCATAGCGGGCGCCCAGCGACCGCAGCACGGAGAAGG
The DNA here is from genome assembly GCA_046594705.1 of Vicinamibacterales bacterium. Lineage (GTDB taxonomy): Bacteria > Acidobacteriota > Vicinamibacteria > Vicinamibacterales > 2-12-FULL-66-21 > JAICSD01. The sequence continues at coordinate 8,829 of JBKJRJ010000510.1, read as the reverse complement.
TCCCGGCGCGGTCGTGGCCGAACAGGAAGTTGGCGCCGACCCAGACCTCGACGACGTGGAGCCAATCGACCAGCACGGTGCGCACGAAGGTCTCCGGATCCCAGCCCGACATCTCCGGCGTGAAGCGAACGACCGCCACCCCCTGCATGCCCGCGCGCCCCAGCGCCTCGAGCCGCTGCTCCGTCGTCATCAGCAGCGCCGGCGCCTTGTCGGGCCGGACGACGCGAGGCGGGTGCGGATCGAAGGTCATCGCGGCGGGCGTGCCGCCACGCTCGCCGGCCCGGCGGCGGACGCGATCGATGATCTTCGCGTGCCCGCGGTGCAAGCCGTCGAAGTTCCCGAGCGCGAGGACGGGATGGTGCCAGCGCGGCGGTGGGTCTTCAGGAAAGTGGGAGATCAAGGACGAGACCATCATACGCGAGCGTCATGCCGTCCGGCAGGCGCGCGCAGGTGGCCTGGTGCGGCAGGTGATGGCACATGTGCGTGAAGTAGGTGCGCGGCGCACCGATCCGGCGCGCGGTCTCGATCGCCTCGCCAATCGAAAAGTGGGTCGGGTGCGGCTGGTCGCGGAGCGCGTCGAGCACCAGGACGTCCAGGTGCTCGAGCAGCGGCCACGCCTGGTCGTCAATCCGGTTGCAGTCGGTCAGGTAGGCGAACCGTCCGAAGCGGTAACCGAGGATGGCGCGGGCGCCATGCCACAGCGGAATCGGCTGTATCGCCAGCGCGCCGACGACGAACGGGCCCTCCACCTGCGCCAGTTCGAGCGCCGGCAGCATGCCGCTTTTCGGCATCGAGGGATCGAACACGTAATGGAAGGTCTTGCGAATGTCGTCGAGGGTGTGGCGGTCCCCGTAGCAGCGCATCGGCTGCTTCATCACCGCGTTAAAGCCCCGCACGTCGTCGACGCCAAGGATGTGGTCGGCGTGGCCGTGAGTGAACAGGATGGCGTCCACGCGAGTGACGCGGTGGCGCAGCGCCTGCGTGCGCAAATCCGGACCCGCGTCGACCAGGACGGTGGTCTCGGGGTGATCCGCGGCGGACTGGACCAGGATGGACGGACGGAGCCGGGTATCACGCGGATCGGTCGAGGCGCAGGTGGCGCACTCGCATCCGATCATCGGCACGCCGTGCGACGTGCCCGTCCCCAGGAACGTGATCCGCACGCCTAGGGTTCGAGAATGATGCGCTTGGGCCCCTTCTGGGCGTCGACAAAGCGCATCCGCAGGTCGTACAACAGCTCGTCGATCAGCTTGGCTTCGTCGGGCGTCAGGTTGCCGGCCGTCTTCTCCTGCAGCATCCCGATGATCTCGACCAACTGGCCCGCGGCGTTGATGTTCGGCTCGACGCGCTTGCCGGTGGCCGGGTCGGGCAGGTCGCCGAAATTCACGGCCGCCATCGTCGCCAGCCAGAGGAGGAAATCAGGAAAACTGGCGCCGGACCCGTCTTTGTTCTCCACCGGGCGATGGTACCATATCGGCCTTCATGGCTTCCGATGCCGGCGCTCAGTTCCAGACCCTCGTCGACATCATGGCGCGGCTGCGCGGCCCGCAGGGCTGCCCGTGGGATCGCAAGCAGACGCTCGAGTCTCTGCGCCGCTTCGTGCTCGAGGAGACGCACGAGGTGCTGGACGCGATCGACCGCGGTGACACCGACGCCCTGTGCGGCGAGATCGGCGATTTCATTTTCGAGGGAGTGTTCCTCGCGCAGATCGCCGCGGACGAGGGCTACTTCACGGTCGCGGATTCACTGCGGTCGATCAGCCAGAAACTCATCCGCCGCCATCCGCACATCTTCGATCCCGGCGGGCGCCCGCTCGACACGCCCGGCGAAGTACACCAGCAATGGGAACAGATCAAGGCCAGGGAGCAGGCCGACGCCGGCGAGCGCCGGTCCGTGCTGCGCGGCGTGCCGCGGGCCCTGCCGGCGCTGCTGCGGGCGCACGAGATCGGGACGCGCGTGGCCGCGGTCGGATTCGAATGGGCCACACCGGGCGACGTGGTGGACAAGATCGAGGAAGAGGTCGCCGAACTGCGCCTGGCCGTCACATCGGAGGGGCCGCTGCGCACCGAAGAGGAGATGGGCGACCTGTTGTTCTCCATCACCAACCTGGCGCGCAAGCTCGGCATCGATTCGGAGTCGGCGCTGCGCAAGGCCAACGAGAAGTTCACCACACGCTTCACGGCGCTCGAGGACCGGTTGCACGCCCGCGGACGATCCGTCCACGACGCCACGCTGGAGGAGATGGAGCGGGAGTGGGCGCTGGTGAAGCGTGAGACCGCCGGCGGCCCACGCCACGACGATCACTGAGGCCACGACGATCACCGAGGCACTAAGGGCTCTCGGTCGGAAGGCGGCAGCCACCCGATCACTCTCGTTCCTGGCGCACCGCACGCTTTCACCAATGGCGTACAGCGGCCCCTGCCACCGGCGCGGTTTCTGCCAACATCGGTGTCTCAAACCAGGGCGCGGCGTGAGATCCGGAATGAAATCCGGCGTCCCTGGATTGCATGTCCGCGCCCGCCCTGCTGGTTGCCATCCCCCTGCTGGCCGGTGTCATCGGCGGGGCTCTCGCCGACGCGACATCCCGCGCCGGGCTGGTCGCCCTCGCGGCCGCGTGGATGGTGGCCGTGCTCGCGCTGTGGCGCGGACGCAGCGCCCTCGTCGTGGCGGCAACGGTCGCGGGGTGTGCCGCCGCCGGGGTGACGCTCGGCGCCGGAGCGAACCGCGCGGCCGCGAACCCTTCCCTGCTTGTCTGGTTCCACGCCAGCGCACCGGCCGACGCTCCGGTCCGCATCATCGCCGTCCTCCGTGAAGACGCCAGGCCGACCGCCGCCGGTCTCGGCGCGGTGGTGGACGTCGTGGAGGTCGAGGGACGGGCCGCGACGGGAGGGGTGCGCGTGACCATCGCCGGCGCGCTCGCCGCAACCATTCGGCGGGATTGGCGGGCAGGACGCACCGTCGCCATGACCGTCCAGCTCCGCCAGCCGCTCGACTACCGCAACCCCGGCGTCCCCAGTGATCGCGCCCGGCTCGCCCGGCAGGGCATCGTCCTGCTTGGCTCGGTCAAGAGCGCCGCGCTGACCACCCTCCTCACGCGGGGATCGCCGCTCGCCGAATTGGCGGGCGCGCTGCGAGCGCGGGTGCGACAGGCGACCGCCGTCGCGGTCGGACCGTGGGGGCCGCAGTCCGTCGGCATCGTGACCGCCATCCTGATCGGCGATCGCAGCGGACTCGATGCGGAGGACGAGCGCCGGCTGCAAGAGGCCGGAACCTACCATGTCATCGCGATCTCCGGCGGCAACATCGCGTTGCTCACGGCGCTGCTGGTCGCGGCCGGACGCCTCGCGCGATTGCCCGCGCGCGGCACGGCGGCGGCGTCGATCCTGCTGCTCGCTTTTTACGGGTATGCCGCCGGCCTGGGGCCGTCCGTGCTGCGCGCCACGCTGGCGGGGATGGTCTACCTGGCGGCGCGCGCGCTCGATCATCGCGGCACCGCGCTCAACGCGCTGGCGGTCGCGGCCACCTGCGCGGCGGCAGCCGCACCCCTGACCATTCTCGATGCCGGCTTCGTGCTGTCGTTCGGGGCCACGCTTGGCATTGTCACGACCGCCTCCCGCGTGATGCCGCCACGGCCGCGCCAGCGCGGGGCCGGATGGCCACGAGCCTGGCTCCGGCGGCTGCTGACGGCGGCCGGGGCGCTGTGTGCCGCCACCGTGTGCGCGGAGATCGCGCTCGCGCCGGTGGGCGCGCGACTGTTCGGCCGCGTCAGCCTGGCAGGCCTGCTGCTCAACTTCGCCGCCATTCCGCTGATGGCGATCATCCAGGTCGCGGGACTGGCGTCGGTCGCCCTGTCGCTGGCGTCCGCGGAGGCGGCTCGCGGCAGCGGCTGGATCGCCCACGCGGCGACGTCCGCCCTGATCCGCTCCGCCTCGCTCGTCGATCTCGCGCCGTGGCTGGTGCTCGACATTCCGCCCCCCGGCATGGCGCTGATGACCGCGTGGTACGCAGGGTGGGCGACCTGGCTGCTGGCGCGCCGCGCGGCCTTTCGAGGTTCCGCGCTGGCCGTGATCGCCGTCACCGCGCTGGTGATCGTCTGGGCGCCGCCCGCGAGCAGCGCGTTTCGCGTGCCGCCGCCCGCGCCGGGGTGGACGCGCGTCGTCTTCCTGGACGTCGGGCAGGGCGACGCCACGCTGGTGTGGCCCGCCGGCGCGACGCCGTTCATGGTCGATGCCGGCGGAGTCGCGGGAACGACCTTCGATGTCGGCCGGCGGGTCACGCTGCCGACCGCATGGGCGTTCGGCGTGCGACGGCTCGGTGCGCTGGCGCTGACGCACGGCGATCCCGACCACATCGGGGGTGCCCCCGCCCTGCTGCGCGCGCTGCGCCCCGCCGAGGTGTGGGACGGTGTTCCCGTCCCACGCCACCTGCCGCTTCAGCGCCTGCGAGCCGCGGCCTCGAGGGGCGGCGTCTCATGGGTCGCACATCGCACCGGTGACATCCTGACCGTCGGCGCCGCCACCGTCGCGGTCCGCCATCCACCCGAACCCGATTGGGAGCGCCAGAAAGTGCGCAACGACGACTCCCTGGTGCTGGATGTGCGGGTCGGTGACGTCTCGTTCATCCTGCCGGGCGACATCACCCGAGCGGTCGAGCCCGAGGTCGTCAGCCATCTCCGTCCCTCCCCGCTCACCATCCTCAAAGCCCCACACCACGGCAGCGCCGGCAGCAGCTCGCAGGCCTTGCTCGACGCCACCCACCCCGCCGCGGTCGTCTTCAGTGCCGGACGCCGCAACCCATTCGGCCACCCCGCCCCCGCGACCCTCGCCCGCTACCGAGCCGCCGGCGCGCGGGTCTTCAGCACGGCAGACGATGGCGCGGTGGTGTTCGAGACGGACGGCACGACGGTGATCGCCTGGACCTGGATGGGAAGGCGTGAGGTGGTGTCACGGCCAACGCCCAGGGGCAGGTCGGAGTCCGACTCCTCACAAAGGCAATAAGACGCCAAACCGTTTCCCTGCTTCCCGTTCTCTAGCAACTGCTTGAAAGCCAAGCAGGTTACAGCGGTTCCAAATTGCCCGTTCTTCAATCGGAGTCCTTGGGGGAATAGGACGCGCTGCAGTCTTTGCTTCTGTTCTGCCGTCGCTTCCATCCACAACCGCGCCGCGTTGCCCAGAAGGTGCTCAGCGAAGCCCAGAAGCCCCTCCACGTCGATTTCCTCGAGCCGGGCATCTTCCAGCTCGATCCGGACGAGCGCGATGTCCTCTCGCATCGTGTCGCGCTGGCGCTCATACGTCTTGGCGTCGATCCGCTTCTCGTACAAGAAAGCCTCTTCGAGCATCGCCTCGCGTCGCTGCAGATGGGCGACTCGGGCCTCCAACTCCGTCTGCGCCTGTCCTGCTTCTGCGCGGCGCCGCTTCCAACCGTCCAATACGATTGCCCGAAACAGAGACATCCGACCGCCATCATGATCGCTTGTGGGACGACCGACAACAAGACCGCCCGCGCATGGCGCGCCCCTTGGAGCCTACAGAATTTCAGCCCGTGGCGGCCGGGCGCGAACCCGTGGCCCGAACCGGTAGCCGGCGCAAACCGACGCGTGCGGCGCGTTAGGGAACAGCGACATCCTTGCCCGCACCGAGGTTCCGCCGGTAGGCGTCCAGCAAGGCGTCGTACCGCCCGAGATTCAATCGGACGATCGCGCGCCACCTCCTGCCGGTCCAGAGTGGTCCGCGCACGATCGTCGACAGATGATCGTAGTACTCGTGGACCCCGGGATCCTCGATGACATTGCGCCCCAAGCTGATCGTTTCACGATAGCCGCGGGGCAGCCACCGCTGGTAGTGCCCAATGCGCCAGCCCGGAACCAGCGGGAGCCGTGCTAGGAGGGGATCGCCCAGCGCGTAGGCGTCGATGATGTGGACTTGCGGGCCGGCATAGTAGCCGAACATGCCGACGTTGCCGCGACGCGCCATCGTCTGACCGCTCTGCCGGAGCAGTCTCCCGTGGTTCGCCCATTGCGGCTCCGCGCGCTCACGGTCCGGACTGAACAGACCAGTCGATTGCCAGTAGAACCGATGCTCGTCGTTGATGCCGTTGGGCTGGCTGGCCGTCGACGTGGGTTCGCGCCAGCGGTAGTTATGGTCCCCGAGAAACGGCGGACACGGCGAGAGCGCGGCGAGCGCCACGGCGGCGACCGATACGCCAGCCGGGAGACCCAGGGGCGCTCGATCCAGCCAACGGGCTAGGCGCATCACTGCCACCAAGAACGGGCCCGTCAGAAAACGGCCGCTCATGAAGTCGCCACCGATCCACACGATATAGCCGAGATAGAGGGCCACCCCGGTTCGGATCGGCCAGTCGGCCATCTGACGGTCGCGAGACGGCACCAACAGGCCCGCCGCGAGAACCAGCAGCGTGAGTCGGTCTGCGCGCCAAGCGTTGGCGAAGTACAGAAAACCTTGCCCGACGAGTGCGGCCGTCGAGATTCCGGTCCCCAGTTTCGCGTACGCGGTGTTGGGGAACGGGACTCCGTAGTAGACAATCGAAAAAACTTCCCAGGTAAGAACGGGCGTCAATCCTCCACACACCTGCAGGACCGTCCGAAGGGACCACCGGCTGGCTACGATGAAGAGCACTGGGGGAAGGACCACCAGCGCGAGGTCCATGCGGCACAACATTCCCGCCGAGGCCAGCAACGTGAGACGCAGTACGTGGCGCCCGGTCTGGTCCCGCCAATAGGCCAGAAGGAACAGGGCCACGACGAGGTGCGTAAGAGGGTTCTCGAGTCCGGACGTCGAGTAGTCGACGAAAGCTCGCGACGAGGCAAACAGGGCGACGGCCGCACACCCGGCGGCGGGTCCGACGCCTGAGCGAAGCGCGACAACCGCAACCGCCACGACGGAAACACCAAGGGAGACGGCCACCGTGGTGAAGTACGGTTCGCGCGAGATGGCGTAGGGGCCCGCCAACAGCAACAGCCAGAGAGGGTGCGTATAGGCCTGGACACGCTCACCGATGTTCCAGCGTGCCCCCAAGCCGTGGACGAGATTGTCCACCGTCCGCAAGGTGATGTAAGCGTCGTCGCTTATCCAAGCGTTCATGGTGGCGACGGCGGCAAAACCGGTCACCGCAACGATCACGACCCAGATGGGTAATCCGGGCCATCGAGTCCGGTCGGCGCGGACCATGGGCTGGACGGCGGCGGCCACGTTGGCGCCATTATGTCCTACTTGGGTCCACCAAAGACGCACAGTCGGAGCGGTGCGTATTGCGATTCGGACGTTGTTGGCCGTTCAGCAGATTACTGGACCTGGCGGTGTTCGGCATGGAGCGACGACCGCCAGCAGTTCTTGCCGGCGGTCGTCCGGAGAATCCAGGTGCGCGGACCGCTTCCGCTCGTCATCGGCAAGTCGTGGGGGCATCTGGGTAATCGCGATGTCAGCGTCGGCCCCGAAGCGCCACACGGCATTAGCCCGCACTTCCACGTCCACGGAGACGGCACCGCTCGGCAGGGTCCATGTCGCAGATGCGAGCCGTCCGGCTCTCATCGCGGGTCAGGACAGCCCAACATTCGGTAACGCGCACGCGTCGCGGTCCCCAGCGCCCGGAAGCTCAGTGTGGCGGCAGCCGACTTGTGGTCTTCGTGGTCTTGGTGGGGAGAGCCCGCGGGCCCGTGGCAGCTTATGCGAGCAGCGCATTCACCGCATCAAGGTCGGGCACGCTGGCGATGGCGCCTCTCCTCGTGCAGCTGACCGCGGCGGCGGCGCAGGCGAAGCGCAGGATCTCTCCCGGCGTGTCGCCGCGCAGCAGCGCGTAGACGAAGCCGGCGCGGAAGACGTCGCCGGCGCCGGTGGTGTCGATGGCGTCGATCGGGAAGGCCCCCTGCTTGATGAAGCGGTCGCCATCGAGCAGCGCCGCGCCGCGCGAGCCGAGCGTGACGCACAGCATGCCGGCATGGCGCTGGCGCAGCATGCGGAGCGCGCGCTCCACATCCTGCTCCCCGGTCAGCCGTCCCGGCACGGCCTCCGCGAAGATCGGGATGGTGACCGCGTCGAGCAGCGCCGGCGTCTTGGGGCGCGCCGCTTCGATATCGCTGGTCACCGGCACGCCGGCGGCGATGCCGGCCCGTCCGGCCGCAATCGCGGCGTCGATGTCCACGTCGTCCACGTGCACCAGGCGCGCGGTGGTGCCGAGGTCGGACGGTAGATCGGCGGCCGTCAAGGCCATCGCGGGAGCGCGATCCCACAGCACGATGCGCTCGCCGCCCGCGGCACTGGCCTCCGCCACGAGGATGACGGCAAACGGGTTGCTGCCGCCACGCACCACCGCCCGCGACAGGTCGATTCCGCGCCGGGTCAGCGCCTCCCGAATAAAGGCGCCGTTGTCGTCGGCCGAGATCGTCCCGACGTACGAGGTCCGCAGCCCGAGCGCCGCGCACGCCGACAGCGTGGTGGCCGACTGCCCCCCCGGCGAACGCTCGTGGCTGTTGATCCGCATCTTCGAGCGCGGCCCTTCCGGCTCCGGGTACTCGGGCAGGCGATACACGAAGTCGGTCGAGTTGGCGCCGACACCCACGACGTCGAAGACAGGCTCACGGCTCATGTTCAGGCTTACGGCTTATGGCTCAGGGCGGGCGGCTCGGATGGCAGCCGCTTGGGCTGGAGGCGCTCGGTGTCCGCGTGGTATTCCTGCAACGAACGGACCTCGAGGGCCTCGGTGCCGAGGGCCCGAATGGCGTAGACGGCGGCCGCCGCGCCGGTGAGGGTCGTGATGCACGGGACCTGCTGCATCATGGCGGTGCGGCGCACGAACTTGTCGTCGAAGAAGGAT
>JBKJRJ010000089.1:0-8085 GCA_046594705.1 Vicinamibacterales bacterium | reverse complement strand
TACGCTCACGTGTGGATCAGGCGACGGAGCACGTCGATCAGCACTTCGGGCAGCTGATCGGGCCGGCGCAACACGGCGAACCCGGCGCGACCGAAGATCCTCGGGGCATAGTGCGGTGCTTCCCGGTCGACCGTCAGGCAGAAGACCTCGACGTGTTGCGCGCGCGCTTCCGCGATCGCCTGCCGCGCGTCTTCGATCCCGTACGGGCCGTCATAGGCGTCGACGTCGTTCGGCTTGCCGTCCGAGAGCATGAGCAGGAGTCGACGCCCGGTCGGCTGCCCGCTCAAGGCGGCCGTCGCGTGGCGGATGGCCGCCCCGACTCTCGTGTAGCCGTCCGCCTCGAGCGCCGCGATCCGCCGCCGGACGAGGGCGCCGGCGCGATCGGTGAAGCGCTTCACCGGCACGATCGAGACGCGGTCGGCGCCCTCCCCTGAAAACGCGAAGATGGCATGTCGATCGCCGAGCGCCTCGAGCGCTTCGCACACGACGAGCAGCGCGTCCTTCTCGACGTCGATGATACGGTGATGCCCGGACACCCAGCTGTCGGTGGAGGCGCTCACGTCCACCAGCAGTGCCACCGTCAACTCGCGGCGTCCGGCGCGCACGTCCACGTACAGCCGGTCCTCGACGACGACACCCGCGCGCGCGTCGGCCGCGGCATTGACGTATGCGGCCATGTCCAGTTCGGGGCCGTCAGGCTGACGTCCGATCCGGATGCGGAGCGGGCGCAGCCGCTCGAACCGCGTGCGCACCCGCCGCACGAGCCTGCCATGGCGCGCCAGCGCGGACTCGGCCCAGCCAGGGTCGCCAAGCGCGGCTACGGTTTCGCGCACAATCGCGCCAGGCCGGCGGTAGGTGCCGGAGCGGAAATCCCACTCGGGATACGCGATGCCGACGCGTGTTGGCGCGGGCGCCGGGTGCCCCGCGGTTCGCGGCGGCTGGTCGCCGGCACGCAGGATCTCCTTGGCCAGGCCGGGCGTCCGGACGACACGCGCCTCCGGCAGTTCCGCGAGCGAGTCTCCCAACGCTTCCGGGTCCGCCTCGTCGGCTCGATCGGTCGGGCGCTGGAGGCCAAGCGGGTCCTCGACGCTCTCCTGCGGCTCGTCGGCGCGAATCACCCACGTCCCTGTCCCCTGGTCGTCTTCGTCTTCCTCCGCTTGCCGAATGCGAGGCCGCCGCCGCATCTCAGCGACGCGGCGGCGCTCGAGGAGCGGGCGACCCACTTCTGCTGCGTCGGACGGGCCGGCGCTGGGCGACGCCGAGGCCGCGGCCTGGGGGCGGCCCCAGTACCGGGCGGGCGCGATCCCGCGATAGGCGCTCGCCGACCGATCCTCGTGTGGCTGCGCGGCCGCCCAGCGGAGCGCGTCCGCGGCGGTCGGGCACCGGGGCACGCCGGAAAATGGCTGCAGCGGATCGTGCGCGAGCAGATCGCGCAGTCGTGCCTCCATCGCGAAGGCACGCGCGTGCCGCGGCCGGACGCCGATCCGACGTGCGAGCGCGGCTCGCCGCGCCGCGCGAAGCGCTGGAACAAGGCCGCCCGCTTCGCGCGCGATCCAATCGTCCACGGCGAGGGCATCGGCCATCAAGAAACGATCGCGAACCTCGGGGTCCTCGATTCCCAGCACGATCGTCGTGCTGCCCCGGGCGAGGCGCACCCCCTGCTCCACGGCGAGCAGGAGGTAGGTCTGGAACGCTGCCTCGACACCGTTCGCCGCGTCGATGGCCGGGGGCAGGTAAATGCAGACGCCGTCCGTGCCTGCCGCGACGTCGGCGCGCCCATTCGCGGCGCGCCCGGCGAGACGCCCGAGCCAACTCACGGGAGCCGGCGTGTCGGCGGCCGCCACAGTGACCCGCGCTTCCAAGAGTGCCTGCAGGAACAGTTCGATCCGCACGCGGACGTCAGCGAGACGCAGGACCGTCTCGACGGGAGCCGGCGCATAGCGGCGCCATACGTCGCGCGCCACGCGCGACGCCAGGTAGGCGCCATCGATGATGAGATCCTCCGGTTCGGACATCTGCAGGCGAGGCGACCGCGCGTCGCGGTCCTACATGGTTGCGCTGACGAGATCGTGCATGGCTGTCAACAGATCGGGATCGTCGGTCAACGGCCCGAGCAGGGCGGAGGCGCACGCCGTGCGCATCGGGATGCCGCTGGCGATCAGCCGCGCGGTGGCGACGATGAGCCGCGTGCTCGGCACCTCGGCCAGTCCGCGATCCCCCAGTTGCCGCAGACGCCTGGTGAGCGTCACCAGCGTGGTCGCCGTCGGGCGATCCACCTGTCCTTCGTGCGAGACGATGGCCGATTCCATGTCTGCCGGCGGGAACCCGAACTCGAGCGCGACGAACCGCTGCCGCGTGCTCGGCTTGAGATCCTTCAGCCCGTGCTGGTAGCCGGGGTTGTAGGAGACGACCATCTGGAAATTCGCATCGGCGTCCAGCAGTTCTCCCGCCTTGTCGAGCGGAAGAATCCGTCGATCGTCGGTCAGCGGATGGATGACGACCACCGTGTCGGTCCGTGCCTCGATAATCTCATCGAGGTAGCAAATCGCGCCGAGCCGGGCCGCCAGGGTCAGCGGACCGTCGAGCCAGACGGTTTCCCCGCCTCGAATCAGGTAGCGGCCGGTGAGATCGCTCGCCGAGAGATCGTCGTGGCACGCCACGGTCACGAGCGGCCGTCCGAGGCGCCACGCCATGTGCTCGACAAACCGCGTCTTGCCGCAGCCGGTGGGCCCCTTCAACATCACCGCCAGGCGACGCGCGTGACAGGTTTCGAATACCGCGATCTCATCGCCGACCGGCAGGTAGTACGGCGCGTCAGGACCGGGATACCGCACGCCCCCGTGCGGCGGCGCGCCGCCGTCCGGCGCCTTCCGGCTCCGCAGGCCTCCGGCGTCAATCATCGCGAGGGAACGACGTCCCCGTCGAGAACCCGAAGCCGCCGGGTGGTCCCCGGCGCCATGAAGAAAAAGTCCCAGAGGAAGAGCGCCACGCCGGCTGTAAACAGGGTGCCGGTGACCAGCAGCATCAGGAAGTGCACCTGGATCTTCGCCTGCGTCTCCAGGTAGCCGAAGCCCAGGATGCGCTCGAGATAGGTCTGCGAGATGCCGGCCGCGGCCAGCGCCATCGTCATGCCGAACATCCCACCGACCTGAAGCCAGAACGCCCACAGGCCCACCTTCGATTCCCGCTCGGATTCCGCGTGCCCGGTCATCGCTGGCAAGGCATAGGTGATCACGGCGAGCACGATCATGACGTAGGCGCCGAAGAACGCCGCATGGCCGTGCATCGAGGTGATGAGCGTCCCGTGCGTCCATCTGTTCACCGCGGGCCAGGTATGCGCGAGGCCGAGGAGGCCGGCGCCGAGGGCGGAAAAGATCGCGCTCCCGAGCGTCCAGTGAAGCGCGAGCGTGTTTGGATGGGACAGGCCGGATCGCCGGATGGCCGAGTACGCGTACGCCGACATGGCCAGGAACACGAGCGGCTCGAGTGCGGAAAAGAAGCCGCCGATCGGCAGCCAGTATTGAGGGACCCCGATGAAATAGTAATGATGGGCGGTGCCGAGGAGCCCCGAGATGAAGGTCAGGCCGACGATGACGTAGAGCCACTTCTCCATGACCTCGCGATCGATGCCGGAGAGCCTGATGAGGAGGTAGGCCAGGAGCGACCCCTGGATCATCTCCCAGACCCCTTCGACCCACAAATGAACGGTCCACCAGCGGTAGAAGATGGCCACCGTGTAGTTCCTGAACTCGAACAGCGAGGGCAGGTAGAGCAACGCCGTCATCACGAGGCCCGCCATCAGGACGCCTTCGGTCGTGGTCAGGCGTTTCGCTGTCCAGATCGTCATGCCGAGGTTGTAGAGAAACATCAGCATGACGACCACGATCACCAGTTTCACCGGCAGCGGCTGTTCAAGCAGTTTGTTGCCGGCCGTCCAGTGGAAGAGGTAGCCGATGACTGCCGTCAGCCCGCCGATCGTCCACAGCGTCAGCGCCGCGTATGCGAGCTTCGGACTGTGCAGCTCCGCGCGGGACTCTTCCGGCACGACCCAGTACGCGGCCCCCATGAAACCCGTGAGCACCCAGACGATCAACAGGTTGGTGTGAATCTCCTTGGACACGTCGAACGGCAGCCATGCCTTGATCGGATCCGGTCCGAGATACTTGACCGCCGACAGGAGCCCGAACGCGACCTGCAGGCCGTAGAACAGCATCGCGACCACGAAGTACGGGTAGGCGACGGCTTGTGTGCGGTAACGCATCAGGAGAGACCTCTTACTTGAGCGTGGCCAGGTAGGCGACGAGGTGATCGATGTCCGCCGGCTTCAGCATGGTCTGGTAGATGGGCGGCATGATGGACTGGCCGCCCGCGGAGAAGGTCGGGCCAGCGACGACGTAGGCGCTCGGCTGCAAGATCGACTCACGGATGTAGTCTTCCGGGGTGCGCGCGGTGCCGGTGTAGCCCGGCGTCTTCAGGAGATCGAGCGCGCGGGTGCCGACGCCAGCGAGGGACGGTCCGACGAGCTGGACGCCCGGCTGGATTGCATGGCAACTGAAGCACGCAGGGGGAGACTGCGCGAAGAGCGCCTGACCGAGCGCAATCGGATCGGTGGACGCGGCGGCCACGTTCGGCACGCCGGCTCCGGGACCATAGGGCATGGCCGCGCTCACCAGAATCGGCCGTGGCGGCCAGTTGTTGTTATCGATGTGGGAGACCCACGTCAGAAAAGCGATGACGTCACCCACCTCCTGATCGGACAGGTTCGGGTTCGGCATCAGTCTGCCGTGCTGGGCTTCCGAATAGAAGAGGGAAGGATTCTTCAGGAATTGCCGCAGGTACGGCTCACCGCGCAACTGCGTGATTTTCGTGAGGTCGGGAGCGTAGTACGCGCCTTCGCCGAGCAGCGTGTGACAGTTGATGCAATTCTTGCGATGCCAGACGTGCTTACCAGCGACGACTTGCGGTGTGAGCATGTCCTCGTGAGTCAGCCGGCCAAATTGCCGGTGGCTGTCGATGGTCAGGATGATGAAGACGACCGCGAACAGGGTCGTCCCTGCGACAAAGAACAGCCGTGACTGGCGTTTGGTCATATCTCCCTCGAAGCGGGGGCGGCTTCAGACATGAATGCGTGAGAAGTTGCTGACGCCAATCCACGCCCCGTACACGACAGCGGCGAACATGACGATCAACACGATGACGCAGAGAGCGCGAGTGAAACCAGTACCCACAGCCGCCGATTCAACCGTCATAGCCACTCCTCCCCCGCGCGTCCCGAGGGTCACTTCACCGGGCACACTGGATCCGGCACCCGAGTAAGTATCACGTCGGACGCAGGTTGACCAACTTGTGCGGGCGAGGGCCCCCCCTCAATCGCCAAGGCGTCGAACACCACTTCGACCGTGAATGTCCGCCTATCTCATCCTGACCCGGGATGGCGTCGCGATCGGTACGTCGGCCTGTTATCGTCAACTCATTGCACTGGAGGGACTCATGACGAACGGATTCAGGCGAATTGCTGACGTAACCGGGTCGGTGGTCGGTTCTCCATGGGCCTTCACGGCGAATATCGCGTTAACCGCCCTCTGGCTTCTGCTCGGTCCTGTTTTTCAGTTCTCGGATACGTGGCAGTTGACGATGAACACGGCGGCGTCTCAAGTGACGTTTCTTATCGCGTTCCTGCTGCAGAACACCCAGAACCGTGACACGCGAGCGCTGCAATTGAAGCTCGATGAGCTCATCAGAAGCACTACTGGAGCACGGCTACAGCTCATTCAACTCGAAAAGCTCGACGATGACCAGCTCGATGCGCTGAAACATGAGTTCGAGCGAGTGCGCGAGCGCAGAAGTCGTACGACTGGGTAGGGCGAACAGCCAGCGCAGGCGGCAGGGATCCCGCGTCGTTGAACGTGCCGAGGATTACGACCAACTGAAATACTTCTTGCAGTTGCTGGCGTGTTTCAGGGGCAGCCGTGAACTGCGGGTCCTATCGCCGTCCATTCGCTTCCAGCCAGCGGCGGACCAATGTCACGCCGCCATGCAGCGGAATGGTCACGGACCGTCCATCGTCGTGCGTCCAGCGTTCGTGGCTGCCCGTCTGGCGACGCCTCACAAAACCGAGCGCCACCGCCGCCCGCTGAAACTCACGCGCCGTCGCGCTAGGCATGCACGATTTCGGTCGTGTCCTTGGGAAGCGCGAGCCCGCGGTCCTGGTGCTCCTGGGCGATCAACGCGAACACCTGCCCGAGCTCGGCCAAGGCCGCCTCGCGCGTGTCCATCAGCGCGTAGCAGCCGCGGAGGGCCGGGATCTCGGCCACCCAGGATCCATCTTTCTGCCGGTAAAGTACGACCTTGTAGTCGTCGAAGCTCATGGCTCGATTATACGACTCGCCTGGCCCTTGACCGATCGAGTCAGGTTGTGCGCTTCGCGGCGTGCTGGACCCGTCTTCTCAGCCGGGGGTCGCAGGTTCGAGTCCTGCCGGGCGCGCCATTTCCTAAAGAATTCGCCGATTCTTATGGTTAAGAAAATTCATGGCGAAGTGCTTCATCGAACAGACTGACCGGTCTCGCGAACTCAGGGCTTGATAGCCTCGATGATCGAGAACGGCGACTGGGTTGGCAGCACCCGGCCGGGCGTGAGGCCGGCGGCCGCGAAGAGCTTGCTGTACTCGGTCGCAGTGCGCTCCTTGCCGGGCAGCAGCACCAGCATGTTGACGTCCATCAGGTGCGCGGGGCTGGGCGTGCCGTCTTCGGAGATGACCATCTCCACCACCAGCACGCGGCCGCCCTGCGGGAGCGCCTCGGCGCAGTGGCGCAGGATGGTCACGCACTGATCGTCGTTCCAGTCGTGCAAGATCTGCTTGAGCAACATCACGTCGCCCTTCGGCACCGCCTTGAAGAAGTCGCCCGCTATCGTCTCGCAGCGCCCGCCGAGCCCGCTCGCTGCCAGCGTCTTCTTCACCGCCTCCACCACGTGCGCCAAGTCGAGCAGCACGCCCCGGGGGTTCGGAAACGCGCGCAGCACCGCGCTCACCAGGGTCGCGTTCGCGCCGCCAACGTCGACCACCCGGCCGACGCTCGAGAAGTCGATCGCCTGGGTGACCTCGGCGGCGACCAGCGCGGCCAGGTTGTCCATCGCACCGGTGAACGCCGCCGCCTCCTCGGGATGCGTGCCGTACCAATCGAAGAGCTCTTGCCCGAGCGCGGCGTGAGCGGTGCTCTTCCCGCTCCTCACCGCCTCGGTGAGTTGCTCCCATGGCCGCCAGTGCCCAGGCGCGCTTTGAGCGATCGCGAAGTTGCGCATCGAGCCGGGCACGTTCGAACGCAGCGTCTGCGACAGTGCGTTGTTGGCGAAGGTCTTATCGGCCTGTTCAATAAAGACGCCCACCGCGGCGCAGGCGCGCATCACCCGGTAGAGCGCGTCGGGGTTTGCGCCCACCTTGGTCGCGATCTCGGCCGCCTTCAACGGTCCCGCTTCGAGGCAGTCGGCCAGGCCCAGGCGAGCGGCCGTGCCCATCAGCTGGGTGACCCAGTAGCCGGTGATGTGTTGGAACATTTGCTGCGGCGGGGGCACGTGGTCCATTCGAGTGATCCGTTTCTTGGGAGCGCGGAAAACCCGGCTCACCGGCATGCACTCTATCAGACGGGCAGCTCGGCCGGAGTGGACAGTGTGCGAATCCTAGCGCCACTGGGACGTAGCTCACTTGGATAGAACCTGGGACTTCCAGCGGCAGCACCTCGGACAGGCCCGTGATCACCGGACACGCGGGCCGGAGGTCGCTTACGACAGACGTCGTCCATGGCATCTTCGTGTCATCGTTGACCGAGCTTCGGCCATTACGGCGCACGGCCGGTTTGGGACCACGCGAATGTGCGGCCCTGCACGTTTACATATATAACTTTGTATTGTAAAGTTAACGCGTGGGTCCGATGCGGATTGGGAGGGGGAAGCGCATGAATGCCGGCGTGGTTTGCGGCCAGCAGGCTCAGGGGCGCTTGTGGGGTGCGGCCCGATGACGTCGGGTCACGTAGCGGCGGCCTCGGGCCGCGGTCTGCTGACCGCGGTCTCGTGGCTGGACTGGAAGCTGG
>JBKJRJ010000369.1:0-6852 GCA_046594705.1 Vicinamibacterales bacterium | reverse complement strand
GTCGCGCGAGCGCGCCTACGCCCAGCTCCACCTGCCGCCCAACGCGGTCCTCAGCCGCGCGACCGTGATCAAGGTGGGGGAGATCGTCGGCGCCGCGCAGGTCATCGTTGGAGAGGTTGCCGTCGACGGCGATGCGCTGACGATCCGCGCCCGCCCGATCCGGATCGACGTCGGCCGGGCCGACGCCGAGATCGTGGAACGCGGCAACCTGGCGGATCTGTTCGCGCTGGTCGAGAAGGTCTCGCGCCGGATTGTCCCCGGGGGCACGGCTTCGGCGAATCCGCCCGCACCGTCCCTCCAGGCCTTCGAGCAGTACATCAAGGGCCTGCTGGCGGAGCAGCCCGCGACGCAGGCCTCCTTCCTGGAGGCGGCCTTGACGCTGGACCCCGGATACGACCGGGCCCGGCTCTCGCTGTGGGAAGTGCGAACCTCGCAGGGCGACCACGCCGCGGCGCTGGCGGCGGCGCGTGCCGTCGGCGTGACGGCGCCGTTGTCGGGACGGGCGCGTTTCCTGGCCGGCGTCTCGCTCGTGTCGATGAAGCAGTACGATGAGGCGTTCACCATCTTCAAGACCCTGCAGGAGACCGCGCCCGACCCCGCGATCCTGAACAACCTAGGCGTCATCCAGCTGCGCCGCGGCGCCCAGCCGGATGCCGGCAGACCGGATGCCGGCAGACCGGATGCCGGCAAGCCGGCGTATTACTTCACGAAGGCGGCGGAAACCGACCCGGATCATCCTGATCTGCTGTTCAACCTCGGGTATGCCTACGCGCTCGACCGCGACCCGCAGGGGGCGATCTACTGGCTGCGGGAAGCGCTGCGCCGCAATCCGACCGACGGCGCCGCCCACACCGTGCTGGCGTCGGCGCTCGACGCCGCGGGGAGCACGGTGGAGGCCGGGCGTGAGCGCGAGCTGGCCGCGCAGCTCTCGGCGCTGCCGGGGGACGCGGCGGCCCGCCGCGGGGAGCTGCCGCGCGGCCTGGAACGGATGCGCCTGGATCTCGATTCGCTGCGCGGCACCGCGATCGACCAGGCGATCACCAGCACGGCCCAGCGGGATCAGCGCGATCTGGCGCAGTTCCACATGGAACGCGCGCGCCGCCTGTCGGCCACCGAGCAGGACCGCGAGGCGATGGTCGAACTCCGCCGCGCGGTGTTCCTGTCGCCGTACGACGCGGAGGCGCACCTGCTGATCGGGAGGATTCTGCTGCGCGCCGGGCGCCCGCGTGAAGCGGTCGACGCGCTCAAAATTTCGATTTGGAGCCGCGACACCGCGCCGGCCCACGTCGCCCTGGCCGATGCCTACCTGCGGCTCAAGGACGGCGCCGCGGCCCGGCTCCACGTGCAGAAGGCGCTGGCGCTCGATCCGGCCAGCGCCGACGCCAAAGCCCTGCTGAGCCGGATCGACGGCGGCGGCAGACCCCCGGCGAGCCGATGAGGTGCTGATGAGAGCCAGACTGGTGACGGCGCTGACGTTGATCGCGGCGGTGGCAGCGGCATCGGCCGACGGCCCGGCTCCCATTGTCCTCACCGCCACCGTGGACGGGATCATCCATCCCGTCAGTTCGGAGTTCATCCGCGGCGCGATTGCGAAAGCGGACGCCGTTGACGCGGCGCTGATCGTCTTCACGCTGCACACGCCGGGCGGGCTGCTCGACTCCACCCGCGACATCAACAACGCCATCCTGGCGGCGCGGACGCCGGTGGCGGTCTTCGTCGGCCCGGCAGGCTATCGTGCCGCCTCGGCCGGCTTCCTCATCACGATCGCGGCCGACGTCGCCGCCATGGCGCCGGGCACCCACATCGGGGCCGCCCATCCGGTGTCGGGCAACGGTGAGAAGGTCGACGAGGTGATGTCGAAGAAGATGGCTTCCGACACCGCCGCCTACGCCCGCACCCTGGCGGCCCAGCGCGGGCGCAACGTGCCGCTCACCGAGCAGGCGGTCAACGACAGCCGCTCCTTCACCGAACAGGAAGCGCTCGGCGCCGCGCCGCCGCTCATCGATCTCGTCGCCTCCGACGTGCCGGCCCTGCTCAAGCAACTCGATGGCCGGACGATCAAACGTTTCAACGGGTCGTCGACCACGCTGCGGCTCACCAACGCCGAGGTGCGGAACGTCGAGATGACGCTGGCGCAGCAGGTGCTCAGCGCCATTGCCCACCCGCAGATCGCCTACCTCCTCCTGACGCTCGGCACTCTCGGCCTGACGATCGAGCTCTGGAGCCCGGGCGCCGTCGCACCAGGGGTGGTCGGCGGCATCTGCCTCCTGCTGGCCTTTTTCGCGCTCCAGGTGCTGCCGGTCAGCTACGTGGGGCTGCTCCTCATCCTGCTCGGCTTCGCCTTGCTGGTCCTGGAGGTGAAGGTCGTCAGCCACGGACTGCTGGCCGCGGGCGGCATCACCAGCCTGCTGTTCGGGTCGCTCATGCTGATCGATTCGCCGCTGCCGGAGATGCAGATCGGGCTCCGCGTCATCCTCCCGGTCGTGGTGACGCTGTCGGCGCTCATGCTGATGCTGGCACGGCTCGGGCTGCGGGCGCAGAATCAGCCGTCGGTCACCGGGGAAAGCGGTATGCTGCACGCACCCGGGCAAGCGCTGACCGCCATCGACCCTGGCGGCCTCGGCCGGGTGGCGACCCACGGCGAGATCTGGGCGGCGACCGCCTCGGAGGCCATCCACGCGGGCGACCCGGTGGTCGTGACGGGGCTGTCCGGACTGACGCTGACCGTCAAGCGCGCGTAGATATCTGGAGGACTTGTGCTGATACCACCAACCCTGATTGTGATTGTCGTCGTCGCGTTCTACCTGATCAGCTCGATCAAGATTCTGAACGAGTACGAGCGCGGCGTCATCTTCCGACTCGGCAAGCTGCTGCCGCAGCCGAAGGGGCCCGGCATCATCCTGGTGTTCGCGCCGATCGACCGCATGGTGCGCGTCAGCCTGCGGACGATCGTCATGGACGTCCCGCCGCAGGACATCATCACGCGCGACAACGTGTCGGTGAAAGTGAACGCGGTGGTGTACTTCCGTGTGATGGACCCGCGGAAGGCGATCGTGGAGGTCGAGAGCTATCACTACGCCACGTCGCAGCTGGCGCAGACCACGCTCAGGAGCGTGCTCGGCCAGGTCGAGCTCGACGACCTGCTGTCGGAGCGCGAGCGGTTGAACGCGCAGCTCCAGGAGATCCTCGATTCGCACACCGAGCCATGGGGCGTGAAGGTCGCGTCGGTGGAAGTGAAGCAGGTGGATCTGCCGCCCGACATGCAGCGCGCGATGGCCAAGCAGGCGGAAGCCGAGCGCGAGAAGCGTGCTAAAATCGTCCACGCCGCAGGCGAGCTGGAAGCCTCGGTGAAGCTGGCGCAGGCCGCCACGGCAATGGCGGTCGAACCGATGACGATCACGCTGCGCTACCTTCAGACGCTCACGGAAATCGCGTCGGAAAAGAACTCGACGATCATTTTTCCGCTGCCGATCGAGCTCTTGAATCTGCTCAAGTCCAACAAGTAACCCACACCCAGGAACCAAGGCATCCGCGTGTCCGACATGAACGAACTGGCAGACGACGGTTTCCACGAGATTCAACTCAGTGGGAAGCAGCTCGTGTTCCTGTTCATGGCGACGACGGGCCTGGCGGTCGCGATCTTCCTGTGCGGGGTGCAGGTCGGCCGCGGCGTGAAGAGCGATCGCGCGGCCGAGACCGGCGACACCGTCGCGTCGGCGACGCCGCCGCCCGAGGCGGCCACGCCGTCGCAGCCCGCGGCCGCCGGCGGCCCGCCTGCCGCCGAACCCCCGGCCCCTGCCGCGGAACCCGACGACGAGCTGAGCTACGCCAGGCGGCTGCAGGGTGACTCGTCCGCCGCGCCGGCCGAGAAGCTGAAGTCAGCGGCGGCGGCCGTGCCGCCCGCGCGGACCGCGCCCGCGCCCGAGCCGCTGGCGGCGAAGCCGGATGCCGCCGCGGCCGCCGCGCAGAGCGCCGGCACGCCGGGCGGCTGGATCGTGCAGATCACCGCGCTCCAGGATCGCGCCGCGTGCGCCGCCATCGCCCAGCGCCTCTCGAACAAGGGCTACCCCGCGTTCGTGCTCGATCCCGCGCCCGGATCGCCCAGGATCTACCGCGTCCAGGTTGGTGGCTATCCCGATCGCGACAAGGCCGAGCACGCCGCGCGGCGCCTGGCCACGGAAGAGCAGTTCAAAACCTACGTGCGGTCCCGTTAGCCACTGTTGGATTTCGCGCTCGCCCTTCTTTCCGGCGTCCTCCTTGCCCTGAGCTTCCCGAAATTCGGACACGCCGCCTTCGGGTGGATTGCGCTGGCGCCGCTGCTGGTGGCACTGTCGTATCGCCGCCCCACCGTTCCCCGCAGCTTCGCCCTCGGACTGACTGCCGGCTTCGTGTTTTTCGCCGGCACGCTCTACTGGTTCGTCGTCACCCTGACCATGTTCGGGGGCTTGAGCGCGCCGCTGGCGCTGTTTGGATCGGCGATGGGCGTTGCCTACCTCGCGCTGTATCCGGCGCTGTTTGCCGTGATCCAGGCGAGGCTGGTCCGCGCGCTCGGCATCCGCGCGGTACTGCTGTCCCCCGCGGTCTGGGTGGCAACCGAGATGGCGCGGACCTACTCGCCGCTCGACTTTCCCTGGGACCTGCTCGGCTACAGCCAGGCCACCGTACTGCCGGTGGCGCAGATCGCCAGCGTGGTCGGCGTCTACGGCTTGTCGGGGCTGGTCGCCTCGGTGAGCGCCGCAGCGGCATACGCGGCCCTCGACAAGTCGGCGCGCCGCTGGCGGGTGGGCGCAGGAGTGGCGCTGCTCCTCGTGTCGGTCAGCGTGTGGGGCGCGTGGCGCATCCGCAACGAGGCGCTGGTGCGCGAGGGCACGGCGGTGCGCGTGGCGGTGCTGCAGGGCAACATCCTGCAGGATCACAAGTGGGACCCGGCGATGCGCGACGCGATCATGAGCCGCTACATCGACATGACGCGCGAGGCGATCGGGCGGCACGCGCAGTTCATCATCTGGCCTGAGTCCGCGACGCCGCTGCCGTACGACCAGGACGTGGCGCGCGGCGAGCGGATCCGCCGCCTGGCGCGCGAGGCCAAGGTCACCCTCCTCATCGGCAGCGACCAGGTGGAGCCGATCACGACCGTTCCCGTAGCCACGCCCCCGCAGACCCGGTTCTACAACGCCGCCTACCTGATCAAGCCCGACGGCACGACCGCGGCGGTGTATCGCAAGATGCACCTCGTCCCGTTCGGCGAGTACGTCCCCTTCAGCCGCCTGCTGTATTTCATGGGACCGCTGGTCGAGGCGGTGTCGGACTTCGCCCCCGGCACCGAGGCGACCCTGCTGCCGGTCCAGGGCCACATGGTCAGCACGGCGATCTGCTACGAAATCATTTATGCCGGCCTGATGCGGTCGTTCGTCACCGGCGGCAGCGAGCTGCTGACCACCATCACGAACGATGCGTGGTACGGCTGGTCGTCGGCCGCGTTCCAGCACTGGGAGCAGGCGACGCTCCGGCCAATCGAGCAGGGGCGATACCTTGCCCGCGCGGCCAACACTGGCATCAGCGGTTTCGTCGATCCCTACGGGCGAGTCCTGCAGCGGTCGAACATGTTCCAGAGCGCGGTGATGGCCGAGGATCTTCGCTTTCTGACGGGGCGGACGATCTACAGCCGCATCGGCGATGTGGCGGGGTGGCTGAGCGTCGTGCTGACCCTTGCCGCGCTCGCGGCCACACCACGCCGCCGGGGCTGAATGGGGCTTTACGCTTTGGGCTTTACCCTTCGGGCTTTAGGCTTTAGGCTTTAGCCCAACAATGTCATCCTTCCAACACGACGAGCAGCTCCGCCGGTATCAGGATCTCGCCAAGCGAGCGTCCGATCTGCGGAGCTATCTTTGACGCGTCCCGCCCTGCTGAAGAACTGGCGAAGATAGAGCAGAAGGCCTCCGACCCCGGCTTCTGGAAGGACCAGGCCGGCGCGCAGAAACTGCTGCAGCGCCGCCGCCGGCTCGAGGACGACGTGTCGATGAGCGGCTCCCTGAAACGGCGGGTCGACGACCTCGCCGTGCTCGTCGAGTGGGCGCAGGGGGGGGAGCCCGTAGAGGACGATCTCGGACGCGGGCTGGACGAGCTCGGCGCCGAGGTGGCCGCCGGCGAGACCAAGAAGATGCTCGGCGGCGAGCACGACCGCAGCAACGCGATCATCACCATCCATCCCGGCGCCGGCGGCACCGAGTCGCAGGACTGGGCCGAGATGCTGCTCCGGATGTACCTGCGCTGGACCGAGCGCCGCGGCTTCAAGCGCGAAGTGATGGACATGCAGCCCGGCGACGAGGCCGGCGTCAAGAGCGTGACGCTGACGATCTACGGCGACTTCGCCTATGGGATGCTGCTGGCGGAGGCGGGCGTCCACCGCCTCGTGCGCATCTCTCCCTTCGATCAGGCCGCGCGGCGCCACACCTCGTTCGCGTCCCTCTACGTCTGGCCGGAACTGCCTGAGGACGTCGAGGTCGAGATCGACGAAAAGGATCTCCGCGTCGACACGTTCCGATCGAGCGGCGCGGGCGGGCAGCACGTCAACGTCACCGACTCCGCGATCCGCATCACGCACATCCCCACCAACATCGTCGTCTCGTGCCAGAACGAGCGGTCGCAGCACAAGAACCGCGCGCAGGCAATGAAGGTGTTGAAGTCGCGGCTGTTCGACCTGAAGACCAGGGAGCAGGAGGCGAAGATGGCGCAGCTCGGCGGCGAGAAGCGCGACATCGCCTTCGGCAGCCAGATCCGCAGCTATGTCCTGCACCCCTACCAGATGGTCAAGGATCACCGGACCAAGGAGCAGGTCAACGACGTCGATCG
>JBKJRJ010000472.1:0-3735 GCA_046594705.1 Vicinamibacterales bacterium | reverse complement strand
GCTCGGCAGCGTCAGCAAGGAACAGGAGCACGCGCTCCGCGAGTTCGGTTTCAACCTCGGCGTCGCGTTCCAGCTGGTCGACGACCTGCTCGACTACACGGCCGACGAGGACGCGCTGGGGAAGCCCGTTGGCGGCGACCTGCGCGAAGGCAAGGTCACGCTGCCCGTCATCTACCTGCTCCGCGACGGCGGAGAGGAAGCGGCGCGCATCATCCGCAGCGTCGTGGCCGACCGCGCCGTCACGACAGAGCAGTGGCGCGACATCCGCCGCATGCTGCGCGACCGCAACGCCACCGAGATGGCCTACGCGAAAGCCACCGAGTACGCCACGCTGGCCAAGCAGTCCCTCGACGTGTTCCCGCCCAGCGTCGAGCGCGAGGCGCTCGTCGCGCTCGCCGACTACGTGCTGTCCCGCGACCGGTAGTGTCACGACCGACCGCCCGTCGCCAGGAACACGAAGACCACGAGGACCACTCGAGACCATGATGATCGTTGTGATCGTTGTGATGCCCGTAGAAACGCCGTGGCCCATTCGCGCCAGACCGCTACCGTAGCAGCCCATGGATCCCTCCGACCGCATCAACGAGCTCCGCTCCCTGGTTCGCCACCACGAGGAGCGTTACTACGCGCACCACGCCGCGGAGATTTCCGACGAAGCGTTCGATCGGCTGCTGCACGAGCTCGAGCAGCTCGAGGCCGGCCACCCCGATCTCGTGACGGCCGACTCGCCGACGCAGCGCGTCGCCGGCAAGCCGAGCGAGAACTTTCCGACGGTCGAGCACATCCTTCCCATGCTCAGCCTCGACAACGCTTACAACGACGACGAGCTGCGCGCGTTCGACGAGCGGGTGCGCAAGGGGGCCGCACTCGGTGCCGCGCCCGTTGCCTATGTCGCGGAGCTGAAGATCGACGGCCTCAGCATCGCCCTCACCTACGAGGACGGCCGGCTCGCGCGCGGCGCCACCCGCGGCGACGGCGTCCGGGGGGAGGACGTCACTGCCAACGTCCGCACCATTCGGGCCATCCCCTTGTCGCTGAAGACTCGAGTCCCCGGCCGGATGGAAGTCCGCGGCGAGGTCTATCTGCCGCGCGCCTCGTTCGAGCGGATGAACGTCGAGCGCGAGCAGGCGGGGGAGCCGCTCTTCCAGAACCCGCGCAACGCCGCCGCCGGGACGATGCGGAACCTGGATCCCTCGCTGGTGTCGAAGCGGCGGCTGTCGGCGTTCACCTACCAGGTTGTCTTTCCGCTGGGTGAAGACCTGCCGCCTGAAGGCGGCAGCCACCAGCACACGGAGGTGGGCCGGAAGGACACCCACTCCGCAACTCTCGAGCATCTGCGCATGCTTGGACTGCCGGTCGAGGCGCACTGGGAGCGCTGCGAAGGCATCGAGGCCGTCATGGCCTTCTGCGGACGCTGGGCCGACGCGCGCAAAGACCTCGAGTTCGACACCGATGGCGTGGTCATCAAGGTGGACGATCTGGCGCTGCGCCAGAAGCTGGGTGCGACGGCGAAGTTCCCGAGATGGGCGACCGCCTTCAAGTTCCCCGCGCAGCAGGCCCACACCCGGCTGCTGCGCATCGAGGTCAACGTCGGCCGCACCGGTGCGAATACTCCGTATGCGGTGCTCGAACCGGTGTTCGTCGCCGGCTCCACCATTTCGATGGCCACGCTGCACAACGCCGAGGATGTCGCGCGCAAGGACCTGCGCGAGGGGGACACGGTGGTGATCGAGAAGGCCGGCGACGTGATCCCGCGTGTCGTCGCGCCCATTCTCAGTCTTCGACCGGCCGCTTCGTCACCGTGGGTGATGCCGACCCGCTGCCGCGCCTGCGACAGCGCCCTGGTTCGCGACGAAGACGAGGTGGTCTGGCGCTGCGAGAACACCTCGTGTCCCGCGCGGCTGCGGCGCAGCCTGGAGCACTTCGCCTCCCGGACCGCGATGAACATTGAAGGGCTTGGCGAGTCGCTGGTGGATCAGCTGATCGAGCAGGCACTGGTGCACGACTTCGGCGACCTCTACCACCTCACCGCCGGGCAACTCGAGAGTCTCGTCGTCACTCCGAAGGAGCCCCGATCCCAGCGCGCCGTGCCGCGCAAGCTAGGGAAAGTCGGCCGCAACGTCGTCGAGCAGATCGATCGCAGCCGCGGCAACGACCTGTCGCGGCTGGTCTACGCCCTGGGCATTCGCCACGTCGGTGAGAAGGCCGCGGCAACGCTCGCGCGTCATATGCGGACGATGGCGGCGATCCTGGATGCCCCGCTCGAGGCGCTGCAGGCGATCCCGGAAATCGGTCCGGTGCTCGCGGCATCGGTTCGGGCGTTTGCCGACGAGCCGCACAACCGCGCCCTTGCCGCCAAACTGGCGGTGGCCGGCGTGAACATGGCGAGCCTGCAGGCGCCGCCGGATGCCGAAGCGCCGCGGCCGCTCTCCGGCAAGACGTTCGTGCTGACGGGAACCCTGCCGACGATGACGCGGGAGGAGGCGACCGCCGCGATTGAAGAGCGGGGCGGCAAGGTCTCCGGCTCGGTCAGCAAGAAGACCAGCTACGTCGTCGCCGGCGAGGAAGCGGGTAGCAAGCTGGACAAGGCGAAGTCGCTCGGCACGCCGATCCTCTCCGAACCGGAGTTCCGCGCCATAATCGGCAGCTAGGAACTACCAACCACCAACCACGAACCACGACATGCGCTTCACGGTCCTGACCATCGCGCTCTGTTCGGCCGTCTCCTTCCTGCTTGGCGCAGGGCTGACGGGGCGGACCATGACCAGGCCGTTGTCGGCCGGGACCGAACCAGGCCACGAATCCGTCTCGCCGCGCACCGTCCCGGTCCGCGCGGAATCGCCGGTGCCTGGCGCGGTGAACTTCGCCGACGTCGCCGAGCGTCTCAACGCGGCGGTCGTCAACATCGACGCCGCCTTGCGCGGCGGCCGGGAGACGGCGCGGCGGGGCGGCGACCTGGGCGAGGGGCCGCGCGACTTCGAGGTCCCGAACCAGGGTTCGGGCAGCGGGTTCATCATCGACGCGCAGGGTTTCATCCTCACCAACTTCCATGTCATCGACGGGGCGGAGCGCATCACCGTCACGCTGGCGGACGGCCGCGTGATGAAAGCCGACGTGGTCGGGTCCGATCCGGCCATCGACGTGGCGCTGCTGCGCGTCGCCGGCGGCGGCACGCTGCCGGCCGCGCCGCTCGGCGATTCCGACCAGCTGCGAGTGGGCGAGTGGGTGTGCGCCATCGGCAATCCACTCGGCTACGTCCATTCCGTGACGGTCGGTGTGGTGAGCTTCATCGGCCGCAAGCTGTTCGACGCCAGCCTCGACGATTACATCCAGACCGACGCGGCGATCAACTTCGGCAACAGCGGCGGACCGCTGATCAACGCGCGCGGCGAGGTCATCGGCATCAACGCCGCCATCAGCTCGCGAGCGACCAACATCGGGTTCGCGGTGCCGATCAACCAGGCGGTCGCCATTCTGCCCCAGCTCAAGGCGACGGGGCGCGTGTCGCGCGGCTTTCTCGGCGTCGTCCTGACGGACATTACGCCGGACCTGCAGCGGTCGCTGCAGCTGCCGGTGTCGCGCGGCGCCCTGGTGCAGGACGTCAGTGCCGACTCGCCGGCGGAGCGCGCCGGGCTGAAGGCCTACGACATCGTCACCGCGGTGGACGGCCGGGGTGTGCTGGCGAACGACGAACTGATCCGGGACATCTCAGGCCGGCAACCGGGAACCATCGCC
>JBKJRJ010000362.1:0-4210 GCA_046594705.1 Vicinamibacterales bacterium | reverse complement strand
GACGCTCGATCAGCAGTTCGCCGCCCTCAAGCAGAAATACGAAGACGGTCTCGCGGAGGCGCGGCGCCAGGCTGCGGCGGACGCGGAGCGCGAGCTGGCGGCCCGGCTCGACGCCGTACGCGCGGAATTCGGTTCCCGGCTCGAGGCGAACGTCGCCGGGGTGCGTGCCGAAGCGCAGCAGCAGGCCGCCCAGGCGATCGACCGCGAGCGCGCCGAGCAGGCGCAGGCGATCGACCGCGAGCGCGCGGAATATGCCCAGGTGCTCGAGCGCCTGAACGCCGAACACGCGCAAGCGATCGAACGCGAGCGCGTCGAGTACGCCCAGGCGATCGAGCGCGGGCGCGCCGAACAGGCGCAGGCGGCCGAGCACGCTGTCGGGCAGGCGGCCGAGGCGGCGCGAACCGACGCGGCGCGGCAGGCGTCGCAGACGCTCGACCGGCTGCGGGCTGAACATGCCGAGGCCACCGGGCGGCAGCGCGCCGAATTCGATCAGGCGTTGGCGCAGGCGGTCGACCAGGCCGTGAGCCAGGCGGTGGCCGGCGCGCGGCGCACCGCGGCGCTCGAACTGGAATCCGAGCGCCGTCGCGCGCAGAACGAGATCGACGCCGTGCGCCAGCAGGCGAACGCCGCCACGGCGGCGGCGCAGCAGCAGGCGCAGGGCGTCTCCGACGCCGAGCGGCAGCTGAAAACCGCGCTCGACAGCGAGCGTCAACAGCGGGCCAGCGCGCTTGAAACCGAGCGGCAGCGCGCGCGTGAGGAGATCGACGCCCTCCGCCGGCAGATGCAGGCGGACACCGACGCGCTGCGCGATCGGATGCAGGGCGAGCTCGCGGCCGCGCGCCAGGCCGCCGCCGTCGGGCAGCCGAGCGCGGCGACAGCGGCGGCGGCGGTCACCGCCGCGGCCTTCACTCGCGCGCTCGCGGCCATCCGCGAGATCGATGGCGCGCAGACATTGAGCCAGGCGCTCGACACCCTGCTGGCCCAGGCGGGCGCGGTCGCCGGCCGCGCCGCGATCTTCCTGATCAACGCGGATCGCCTGAAAGCCTGGAAGGCGTCCGGGATTCCCGCCATCGACGTGGAGACCGTGGAGTCCTCGATTGGCGGCAAGGACCTGCTCGCGCGCGCGATTCAGGGCGGGCAGGCTACGCCGTCGAGCGCCGCGTTGCCGGCGCCGCCGTTCGCCAGGCTGCCGGTTGATCGCGTCGGCCTGGCCATCCCGCTGATGATTGGCGGCCGTGCCGTGGCGGTGGTCTACGCCGACAGCGGATCGGCCGCACCTGCCGCAGGGTGGGCGCAGATCGTCGAGTCACTGGTGCGGCACACCTCCGCGATTGTCGCGCTGCGAACCGCCATGCGTACGCTGGACGTCCTCAGCGGCGATGCCGATCCCGCGGCAGCCGAGGTCAGCGACGCGCAGGGGGCGCGCCGCTACGCGCGGCTGCTGGTCTCCGAAATCAAGCTGTACAACGAGGCTGCCGTGCGTGCCGGCCGCGAGCAGGGCGACCTGCTGCAGCGACTGCGACCGGAGATCGACCGCGCGCAGCGGCTCTACGAAGAGCGAGTCCCATCGGCGGTCGGCGGCCGCCAGGTCTTCCAGCAGGAGCTGGTGCAGACGCTGGCTGACGGCGATCCCGCGCTGCTCGGGAAGAGCTGATGGGCGTGAGGTCTCGATGGCGTCGCGCCGCCGGCGCGGCGGTCGCGCTCGCGATGGCCTGTGGGCCGTGGCGGCTCGCCGCGCAGACGCCGGCCGATGCTCGTCCGCTCCAGCCGACAGTCCATGCCGCCGTCCCGGAGTCGCTCGACGACTACTGGTTCGCGCCGGGCCCCGCGGCCACCAATCGCCAAGGCGCCCTCGCCGACGCGGCGCTGGCCTACGCGGCGGGCGACTTCACCGCGTCGTTGACCGCGGCCCGGCAGGCGCTCGCCGCGGGCGGGCCGCTCGCCTCGTACGCGCGTCTCTACGTCGGTCTCTCCGAGCTGCGTCTCTCGCACGCCGCTGAGGCCGACAAGGCGCTCGACGCCGTGCTCGACCGCAAGCCCGAGGGCAACCTCTACGTCACCGCGATGATGGGCCGGGCCGAGGTGGCCGAACTGCGCAGCGACCACGGCGCCGCGGCGGATCTCTACGAGAAGCTCGCGGCCCACAAGTCCGCCGTCCCCGAGCAGGTGCTGACCCGGCTGGCGCGCGCGTCGCTGGTGACCGGCGATCGCAAGCGGGCCGCCGCCGCGTTCCAGCGTATCTACTACGAGTTCCCGCTCAGCGACGCGGCCGCGACCGCGCGCGAGGCCCTCCGCTTGCTGGAGGACGTCGCCGTCCGTGACGTGCAGCGGGAGCTGGGGCGGGCGCTGATCCTGTTCGGCGCGAAGCGCTACGCCGACGCGAGGACCGCGTTCGAGGACCTGCAGCGCCAGGTCACCGGCGACGATCGCGAGGTGGTGGACCTGCGCATCGCCGAAAGCGATTTCTTCCTCAAGCGCTACGCCGCCGCCCGGGACGGCGTCCAGCCCTACGTCGACCAGGCGTCACGCAAGGCCGAGGCGAAATTCTTCTATCTGAGCGCGCTCCGCGGCCTCGGCGCGCACGACCAGGCCGTCACCTTGACGCGCGCCCTGGTGGCGGAGTTCCCCGACAGCACCTGGTCGGGCGAGGCGTTGAACCATCTCGGCACTCACTACATCGTCACCCACCAGGACGATCTGGCGGCGCAGACCTTCAAGGAGCTGTTCGATCGGTTTTCCGACGGGCCGCACGGCGAGCGCTCCGCGTGGAAGTACGGCTGGTGGGCCTACACCACCGGGAACTACGCCGAGACGGCGCGCGTTTTCGAGAAGGCCGCCGCGGTGTTTCCCCGGTCCGACTACCGGCCGCCGTATCTCTACTGGGCCGCGCGCGCGCGCGACAAGACGGGGGAGCGCGAGACCGCGCACGCGCGGATGCGTCTCGTCTACACCGATTATCTGAATTCCTATTACGGCCGGCTGGCGAGCCGCCGCCTGCCGGCGCCGCGCGCCGAGGTCGCCGCGGGGGCGTTGGCGCAGCCCGTCTCGCTGCGCGCCGCGCCGCCGGTCCCGCTCGCGGATCCTCCCCCGACCGCCCCCCTGATCCGCCAGCTGCTGGCCGCCGGGTTGTACGACGATGGGCTGGACGAGCTGCGCTACGCGCAGAAGGCGTGGGGCACCTCGCCGGCCATCGAGGCCACCATCGCGTGGGTCTACCACCAGCAGGGGGATTTGCGCCGCGCGATCACCCTGATGCGCCGCGCCTATCCGCAGTTTCTCGCCGCCGGCGGCGAGGGCTTGCCGCCGCAGATTCTGCAGATTATTTTCCCGCTGACGTATTGGGAGGCCATCCGCGAAAACGCGGCGATCCACGACCTGGATCCCTACCTCGTGGCGGCGCTCATCGCGCAGGAGTCCACCTTCGACGCGGGCGTGCGCTCGGTGGCCGACGCGTGGGGCCTCATGCAGATCCTGCCGACCACGGGCAAGCGGCTCGCCGCCTCAGTCGGCATCAAGCGCTTCACCACGTCGATGCTGACCAACGCCGAACTCAACATCCGGCTCGGCACGCTCTATTTCAAGCGACTGGTCCAGCAGTTCGGGGGGACCTACTACGCGCTCGCCAGCTACAACGCGGGTGAGAACCGGGTGGTCCGCTGGAAGGCGGAGCGGCCCGGGATGGAAGAAGATGAGTTCATCGACGACATTCCGTTCCCCGAAACGCAGAACTACGTGAAGCGCATTCTCGGCACCGCGGAAGACTACCGGCGTCTCTACGGCGACGGGGCCGCGCGCCCGCGTCCGGCGGTCAGGGCGCCGGCCGCGAAGCCGCCGGTGGTCAAGCAGCAGGCGGCCGTGAAGAAGAAGGCGGCCGTGAAGAAGAAGGCGCCGGTCAGGAAAACGCCGGTGAGGAAGAGAGCCGCGCCGGCGAAGAGGCGCTGAACTGCTACGGATATCTCACCACTTCATACAGCGACATCCGCGCATCTTCCGCCAGCAGTTTCAGATGGGGCCGGTAGGGCTCCATCCGCCGTCGGATCTCGTCGTGCCGTCCCACGTACATGTCCCAGTGAATCGCGATGTAGCGAACCCGGCGGCGCGCCAGCATCGCGAAACCGTCTGACGAGGGAAACCCGTCGAGCACGGCCGCGGCCTCGCGGAAGTCGGCCGGAATGACGTCGCTGTAGCCGTTGACGAGCGGCATCCAGTG
>JBKJRJ010000288.1:0-2554 GCA_046594705.1 Vicinamibacterales bacterium | reverse complement strand
TCCAGGTCAGCCCCGAGTCGCTGTTGTCGGCGTAGTTCATCGCCTTGGACAACGTATAGGCCATACCGAACAGGGAGCCGTTGGCGAGACGACGCGTCAGTTGCGTCTGCAGCGAGTGGTAGGTCGCGTCGCCGAAGGGCGTCAACATGTTGATCGTGGCCGTGCGCCCGAACTTTGCCAGGGCGCGTCCCGCCGCGCCACCGCCTGGACCGGCGGCGTTGATGTTGACGTTGGCGGTCTGGCGGATGGCGCGGGAGCCGACGTAGCCGGCCTGCCCGACGATGCCCCAGCCAATCTCGTGCTGCAGGGTGACGTTGAACGATTGAATGTAGCCGCGCTTGAAGACCGCCGGAAAGGTCTGCGTGCCGACGGTGGGCGGCAGCGTGATCACGCCCAGGCTCAAGTCCGGCAGCGGCACCGCCGGGATGCCGGTGCGCAGCGACCCCGCCGCCTGGAACGTGGAGGGCCCGGAAAACTGTGACGAGATGGTCGCCGGGTAGGCGTCCCTCAGGTTCCTGAACGAGTTCGGATCGATACTGATCCCATAGCCGGCGCGTACGACTGTCCGCTCAGCGAGGCGGTAGGCCAGGCCCAGCCGGGGCGCGACCTGCCCCTTCCCGACGTCGACGCCGGCGTTCTTCGGCACGCCGCCCAGTCCGCCGATGAACAGCTTGTCCGTGACCGGGTCGTAGCGCTCGCCGCCGCGGTCCGCCCGCGTGGCGAAGGGATAGTACTCGTAGCGCATGCCGTAGTTCAGCGTGACCTTCTTGTTCATCTGCCACTGGTCGCGCGCGTAGAAACCCCACGACGGCATGCGCACCGACGCCGGATTGACGAACTGGAGATCCTTGCCCATGCTCTGGGGCAAACCGAGCAGGAAGTCGGCGAAGCCGTTGTAGAGCGTCGGGGCGGCCCCGCCGCGCAACGCCGTCAGCCCACCGGTAAAGTTGAAGCCGCCGCGCGGTCCGAACGCGGCCTGCGGCTGAAAGTGGTTGATCGTGTAATACGTGTATTCGCCGCCGAAGCGGAGCCAGTGCGAGCCTTTCATCCAACTCAGGTTGCTGACCGCCACATACTGGTTGTCGCTGAACGAGAACGGATTGGACACGTTGGGATTGCCGATGGACGAGAACCCTGTGATGGCGAAACGCGGATAGCCGCCCTGCAGCCGGTCCGGGCCGTTGGTGCCGGGGATGCCGAGCGTCTCGAGCCCGAAGTTGGTGCCGATGTCGATGTTCTCGGCGCCGAGGCGCTGGCGGGTGAAGCCGAAGTTGGCATCCACTAGTACAGTACTGGACACGGTGTAGGTCGCGCCGACGGCGGTGCTCTGGATTCGCCCGGGGGCGCGGCCCGGCTGCCCGCCGGCCAGCGCGTCTCCACCGGCGGGGCCCAGAGACGGCGGATCGAAAATGTCACTCGGCGAAATCGAGTAGCGCGCGAAGATCGAGCCGCGCGGTCCCGGGTTGTAGTTCACCTTGAAATCCATGTTGTCGCGGTCAAACTCGTACGTGCCGGTGGCGAAGTAGTTCGACGGAAAGCGCTCCACGTTCGGGGCCGGAATCAGCTGCAGCATCTTCAGCGCGGCGGGATCGATGCGGGCGGCGGGGATGACGTTGCCGGGAAACAGCTGCCGCCCCGTACCGTCCGGGCTGCCGGTGCCGGGATCGTAAATCAGCGCACCGGTGCCCGAGAAATCACCGCGGCGGAGCGCCTCGGTCGGCACCGTCCGATTGGCCGACGCGGTCTGCCGGCGCGAGGTGCGCTCCCAGTTCGAGAAGAAGAAGAGTTTGTTGTGCTTGATCGGCCCCCCGAACGTGCCGCCGAACTGGTTCTGGATGTTCCTGGGGATTTGCCTACCGACGAAGAAATAATTCCGCGCCCGGAGCTTGCTGTTGGTGTGGAACCAATGCCCGCTGCCATGAAAGGCGTTGGTGCCCGACTTGATCGAGACGCTGACGGCCGCCCCCCCCGCCATCCCCTGCTCGGCGTCGAAGCTGTTGGTCACGACGTTCACGGTGTCGACCGCTTCGGCCGGCGGCACGTAGGCCATGATGTGCGGCAGCCATGGGTAGCTCACCGTCGCGCCATCGAGCCGCGTGTTGTTGTTGGAACGTGAGACGCCGTTGAAGTTGGTGCCCAGCGAGCGCTGCGGGTTGCCGGCGTCGGAGTGCAGCTCCACCGGCGTACTGGCGCCGGGAATCAGTTTGTAGAGCTGCTGGAAGTTGCGCCCGTTGCCGCTGATCGGCAGGTTCGTCACCTGCGCCGAGTCGAGCTGGGTGCTGACGTCGGCCCGTTCGGTCTGCAGCAGCGGCTTCGCCGCAGTGACGGTGACCGTCTCGGTCTGGCCGCCGACCTCCATCTGCACGTCGGCGCGCGCGATCGCATTGAGCGTGACCGCCAGCCCGGCCCTGGTATACGACTTGAAACCGCTCAGGGTGACCTTCAGCTCGTAGGGGCCCGGCTGAAGATCGCGAAAACTGTAGGAGCCGCTGCTGTCAGTCGTGGCCTCGCGCTGCAGGCCGGTGTTCTTGTTGGTCACCGAGACCGTGGCCCC
>JBKJRJ010000500.1:0-2757 GCA_046594705.1 Vicinamibacterales bacterium | reverse complement strand
AGACGCCGGACCGTCCGCGCGTGGATCTGCTGCTGGCCCTGCCGCGACCGAAAGTCCTGCGCCGGCTCTGGGCCCAGCTTGCCGCGCTCGGGGTTGGCCAGATCATCCTGACGAACGCCGAGCGGGTGGAGCGGAACTACTTCGATACGAACATCCTCGCGGAAGCGGCCTACCGTCCGCTGCTGATCGAAGGGCTGCAGCAGGCGCGCGATACGAGGCTGCCGATCGTTTCGATCCACCGGCAGTTCAAGGTGCTCGTCGAAGATCAGCTGGACACGCTGTTCCCCGCCGGTCTGCGCCTCGCTTCGGATCACCGGGCAACACGGAGCGCCGGGGCCGCCGCCGGCGAACATCGCGGCCGGAGGGTGCTGCTCGCGATCGGGCCCGAAGGCGGATGGAACGCATTCGAGCTGGCGCTGCTCGAGGCCCACGGCTTCAACGCCGTCGGGCTCGGCCCGCGCACGCTGCGGGTAGACACCGCGTGCACGGCCCTGCTGGCGATCGTTCACGCGTCGATCTGACACGCGGCCGCCGGCGGGTCAGGCCGGCGGGTCAACGGCGGGCGAATCCTTGGCCTTTTTCGCGGCCGCCTTCAGCCGCTTCTGCTTACGCAGCATGTCGTCCCAGAGCACCTTCACCACGTCACCGCGGCGCCCCAGCTTGCCGGCCAGGCGAGACAGGTTTTCGATGTCCACGCGGGTCAATTCACCGAACCGCTTACCGGAAGGCAGATCGATCCCCAGCGACGGCAATTCGACGTCTGCGGGGCTGCCCGCCTGGCCGGCGCGATCGAGCGCGTCGATGAAGGCATCCCATTGAGCGTGGCGCGGCGTGGATTCATCAGGCATACGGATTTACCGTCGATTATCCATCACGATGCCGCTGCGTGCGACACCTGCGTATTTGTCATACAGAGTCTGGTTACGAGCGTTATATATTGACCATAGAGCGACTACTTGGTAACATATTGTTGCCAATCGAAGAACGTGCACACCAAGATCCCATGACCAATCCCAAGGCCCTCTCTGCCACCAAGCGCGTCGCCCTGTCTAGCCTGTTCGAGAATCCCGAAATCACCGCCATGGCGGCGATCTGCGAAATCCTGCAGGAACTGCCGGACGAAGCGGCTCGCATGCGTGTGATGCGCTGGAGCTTCAGCCGTTTTAGCGAAGAATTCAAGCGCCCGCTGGTGGATTCCGGTCCGGTCGCGCCGCGCCATGCGGCTGAGCGGCACGCCACGCCCGACGCCGTCGCCACCCCCATCCGCCGTGTTTCGAGGGACGACGTCAACGGGGCGGAATCCGAGGACTTCGGCTCCCAGATCTCCGAGTTGGAGGACTTGTTTTCCTCGTGCTCGCGCCCGCTGTCGCCCGCCCGATCGTCGGTCTGACGGCGCGCCGCACCGCGACCTATACTGGACCGTTGGCGCTGCCGAAGGTCATCCCCGCCCTCGCGGATCTCACCCAGGACATCGCGGGCCCGGTCCCGGTCCAGTTGCTCTATGCCTGGGCCGCCGGCGACCAGGACGCGGCGCGCGCCAATACGCTGCTCGAGCCCTTCCGCGTCGAGGGGACGGTGGTGTCGTCCGACACGTCGGGCCTGAGCCGTCTCACGAAAGAGAAGGATCTCCTCGACGTCCTGGCCCTGATCTCCGAGCCCAAGCAGACCCTTCACGGTTTCGGCGTGGAAATCGGCGGCACGCCGATCGGCACCTGGGTCGCCGACAACACGCAGGTCCTCTATCCCGCCGCCGTCGCCGCCCCGGATATTGTCGCGGCCATGTCGGAGGCGGAGCGCCGCATCGCGTGCGAGCTCACCATCGGTGTCGGGATGTGCGTGCACCGGGGCGCCTACTATGAGCTCGGCGGCGGCCTCTACGGGCGCGACGCGCACCTGGTGGAGCGGCTGGCCGAACATCACGCGGGGCCGGGCGAAATTCTCGTCACCGGTGTGGCCCGCAACGCCTGCGCGGCCGACTTCAAGTTCCAGCGCCGCGACGATCTCAGCAGTGAGCATGCCGGGGGGGTCTTTTCCTTGACCGGCGCGCCCAGGCTGCCGCATATGGAGGCGCTGAACCGCCGCTATCCGCATCCCTACCCCGCCGAGTTCTTCGACCTCCTGATCGCACTCAAGGGATCCGACGACAAGGCGGCGCTCCGCCAGCAGATCTATGACCGCTACCTGAAGGAGGTGGTGGTGGTGTTCGTCGCGCGCACCCGCGCGGGTGGGCACGCCGAGGAAGGGCCGGCGCTGCTCGACGAACTGGTTGCGAACGTGCTGCTCGACGCGCTGGTGTCGGCGCAGGACACCGGGCGCAGCCATATCGCGGGACTCGGCGGCGGCATCGGCATCCTGACCTTTGACGCGCCACAGGAAGCGCTGGACGCCGCGCAGGGGCTGCGGCGCCGTTTCACGGCCAATGGTCTTGCGGTGAAGATGGGCATAGCGGCCGGGCCGGTGCTGCACTTCTCGAATCCGCGCGGGCCGAGCGGCATCGCCGGAAGCCCGGTCAACATCGCGTCGAAGCTCTCCGAAGATCGCGGCGTGTCCGGACGGATCAACATCGCCGGGAGCCTCGCCACACAGCTGGGGGGCCTGCCACCCTCCGACCCCTTCGAGCTCATCGTCGGCGGCGTCGTGCTGCACGGCGTCACGGTGTAGCCGCCTCGGCCTGCCCCGCGCAGGCAGGTTATACTCGACCCATGGCGCTTTCCACTACGCGTCGTCGCCTCCTCGTGGCCCTGCTCGGCGTCGCGG
>JBKJRJ010000432.1:0-7643 GCA_046594705.1 Vicinamibacterales bacterium | reverse complement strand
TGCTGGGCGGCGTAGAAGAAGGCGAACAGCCCGAGCATCCGCCGGTACTGGATGACGACGTTCCAGCCGGTGAGACGACGGAGCGGCGTGATCGCCAGGCTGATGAGGAGAAACTTCAACGCCCAGCGGCCGGTCTGCAGCTGCACCGTCTCGGCGGGATTGACGCCGAGATCGCCCGTCAGCATGCCCCGCACCAGCAACGCCGCCGGCACGAGGCACAGGAGAAAAATTGGAATCTTGAACCAGCGGGTCCGCACGCCTGTCAGTCTCTGCCTGCTACCGTCGACCGTCGACCTTCGACCGTCACTAATAGAACTTCTTCAAGTCCATGCCGGCGTAGATGGACGCGACCTGGTCGCCGTAGCCGTTGAACATGAGGGTCTTGGTGGTCTTGAAATAGCTGGGGATGCGGCGCTCGGTGGCCTGGCTCCAGCGCGGGTGATCGACGGAGGGATTGACGTTCGAGTAGAAGCCGTATTCGCCCGCGTTGGCGTCGTTCCAGGCGGTGCGGGGCATCTTCTCGACGAAGCGGATCCGCACGATCGACTTGACGTTCTTGAAGCCGTACTTCCAGGGAACCACGAGCCGGATCGGGGCGCCGTTCTGATTCATCAGCGTCTTGCCATAGAGGCCGACGGCGAGCAGGCTGAGCGGATTCATCGCTTCGTCCATCCGCAGCCCCTCGGTGTAGGGCCAGTTCAGGCCGCCCGATGCGAGGCCCGGCATCTCCGCGGGACGCACCAGTGTCTGCATCTCCACGAACGCCGCTTTGGGCCCCGGCTCGGCGCGCTTGATGACGGCGGCCAGGGGGATACCCACCCACGGGATGACCATGGACCAGGCTTCGACGCAGCGGAAACGATAGACCCGCTCCTCGAGGTCGGCGGTCTTGATCAAATCGTCAAGGTGATAGTCGCCAGGCTTGTTGCAGAGACCGTCGATCTTCACGGTCCACGGACTGGTTTTCAGCTGGCCGGCATACTTCGCGGGGTCGCTCTTGCCGGTGCCGAACTCGTAGTAATTGTTGTACCCGGTGATCTCGTCGAACTTGTTGAGGGGTTCGGTCGTGGTGACCATGCGCTTGGTGACATTGCCCAGCGGCGTCTGCGGCAGGGCGCTGGCGGGCCGCGCCGACGCGGCATCCACGGCGCTCGAGCCGCAGGCCACCAGCGCGCCGCCGGCCGCCGCGCCCACCAGGCCGACGCCGAGCTGCATGAACTCGCGACGCCTGAGGTAGAGACGCTCATCCGTGATCTCGGACGAGGGAATCGGGCTCACCTTTTTGATCAGCATGGAACTCCTGACGTATTAAACACCCAACCGGCTCGCGGCATTCCAAAGGGGGCCTCGACCAGCGTAAAATAAGCGCATGTCCGACGCGCCGGTCGATCCACGCTGGGCGAAGATTTTATCCCTGTCGGTTCACGAGTTCCGGACCCCGATGACGGTGGTCGCCGGCTACATCCGGATGTTGCTCAAGGACCGCGCCGGCCCGCTCAGCGATCCGCAGCGTGGCCTGCTCGAGCAGGCGGAGAAGTCGTGCGGGCGGCTGACGGCGCTACTGGCCGAGGTCAGCGATCTGTCGAACCTCGAAGACGGCACGGCGCCGTTCAATCGTCAGGAGACCAACCTGAACAAGGCGCTGGGCGACGCCGTCGCTCAGTTGCCGCCGCTGCCCGATCGCGAGGTCCAGGTGGACCTCCGTCTCGAAGCCGAGGCAGCGCCGGTCCAGGGCGATCCGGTCCGCCTCACGCAGGCATTGACCGCCGTGATCAAGTCGCTCCAGCGGGAGATCATCGGGGATGCGCCCCTGGTCGTCCGTCAGCGCCGCAGTCCCGTCGACCCCGGGCGGTTCGAACTCCTGATCGGGGACGAAGAGACCCAGGGGGTCCTCGACGCCGAAGCGCCCGCCGCGCGCGAGTCGTTCGACGAATGGCGCGGCGGCTCCGGCCTCATCCTGCCCGTGGCGCGTCGCATTATCGAGGCGCACGGCGGCCGTATATGGGGAGCCCCCGGCGGGCGCAAGGCCGGTGCGCGACTCGAGTTCCCCGCCAATCCCTCCTCGTCCATTTCGTCATTTCGCACACAGAAAACGCACGAAACGTGATTCGTCCCACGCTTCCGTAATCGATTTCCCGAGCCCGGCCGCGAGCTCGACTGCAGAACACTGCATTTTTCCAGAATTTACACGCACACCTGTGCGGCATTTGCTTTGCCCTTAGGGATGGTGCGCGGATAAGACCCGCGCTTCCCGAAAACTACGTTCGACCCCAGCAGGCAAACAACGATGACAAGCCGACTCAGCCGAAGTGCGTACACCTGTGTCTTTGCGATCGCGATGATCGCGGGACGGACCTTCTCCGCAGACGCCGCCACGATCAAGGTGGCCTTCTGGAATGTGATGTCCGGGAAGGGCGTCGCCGCGCTCGCCGGGCACGCCGCCCCCTTCGTGAACGTGACGAACTGCACCGACCCGACCCAGCCCCTGAACGCGTGGGGCGTAGGCGCCACGCAGGCGGAGCTCGCGAAGATTGCCGCGGATCCCTCCCTGGTGGCCCTCGGCGTCAACGAGTCGTGGGGCAGCGTGTGCGGGTCGCCGGAGAACATCCGGAAGGCGCTTGGGTGGAAGGCCCGCACGAGCGAGAACAACGGCGTCGGACTGGTGGCGCGCTACGGCTTCGCGGGTCCCGAGCAGTGGCTGCAGCTGGACACCACGCTGAATGCCTCGCCCGGCGACACCATGTGGCTGCTGCGCATACCGGTCTGTCTCGATTCGGCCTGCAGCCAGTCGATGCCGGTTTACGTGACGCACTGGTACGGCACCGGCAGCAACGCCGCCACCAGCTACGCCCGCCAGGCGCAGCAGACAGTGGCCTTCCTCAATGCGACGGCCCAGGGCCTGCCCCACGTGCTCATCGGCGACCTGAATGTGTGGGAGGGGTCCACCAAAGTCTGTAATCAGAATCCGAGCAACGGGGCGCTCCCCTACCTGCGCGATGCGGGATATCTCGATGCCTGGCTGACGGTGCGAGGCTCGACCGAGGGCGCCACCGGGATGGCGAACCGTGCCGGCTGCGGATACCCCGAAGGCTACGCCTGGAAGCGGATCGACTATGCGTGGACGTTGCCCGGCTTCCAGCCGACCAATATCCAGCGCTTCGCCGTCACGACCCCCGGGGACGCATCCCCCTCCGATCACTACGGCATCGTCGTCACGCTGCCCAATCCCGGCGGATCCCAGCCGGTGCCCGTTCCTGACCCCGCGCCCGCTCCGGCTCCGGCTCTCGCGTCGGTCTGGACTTCGCTGGTGAAGACCGTGGCGACCGGCGCCACGCTGCAGAAAACGTCCGGATGCGGCGAGTGCTTCGACGCCGGCGCGACAGGCACCCAGCCGATTGGCGACGGCGGTTCGGTGTCGTTCACGGTATCAGCGGGACACCGGCTGATCGTGGGGCTTGGCAGCGACACCACGGCGGCCACCAGCTACGTGATGGATTACGCCTTCAGCTTCTGGCCCAACGGCACCTGGGAAATTCGCGAGAAGGGCAGCTACCGCAAGGAGGGCGCCTTTACCGCGACCGATCAGTTCAAGGTCGCCGTCGAAGGGGCGGCCGTGAAGTACTACCGGAACGGCACGCTGGTGTACACGAGCGCGGTGGCCGCCACCTCCCCGCTCGTGCTCGACTCCAGCCTCAATTCGATCGGGGCGACCGTGGTCAACCTGACGCCGGTCGCCGCGGCGCCCGCGCCCGAGCCGCTACCGGCGGCCGGCCCCGAGAACGTAGTCTGGACGTCGCTCGTAAAGACAGCCGCCGCCGGCGCGCTGCTGCAGAAGATTTCGGGTTGCGGCGAATGCTTCGACGCCGGCGCGGTGAGCCAGCAGCAGATTGCTTCTGACGGGGCCTTGTTGTTCACCGTGTCGTCCGGCGCCCGGCTGGTGGTCGGGCTCGGGCAGAATGCAAGCGCCGACGCCGGCTTCGGGGTTGACTACGCCTTCGGCTTCTACACGAACGGATCGTGGGAGATTCGTGAGAAGGGGATCTACAAGTCCGAAGGGGTGTCCGGCACCGGGGACGTCTTCACCGTGGCCGTGAAGGCCGGCGGCGTCAAGTATTACAAGAACGGGTCCCTGGTGTATTCGAGCGCGGCGGCCGTGACCGGCACGCTGTCCGTCGACACGAGCCTCCACACGATCGGCGCGGCCGTGACGAGCGCTGTCATCGTCCGCTGATCGGGCGACCTCACATCGTCTTGCCGGCGCCTGGGGGAGGGTCCACCGGCGCCGGCGTTCTTTCGTACGGCGTCGGGCGTGCCGATTGCATTGCGCGGGAACAGTCGAGATGGTCATCAGCACGCGCACCGAGTCGATGCAG
This sequence comes from Vicinamibacterales bacterium, assembly GCA_046594705.1. Lineage (GTDB taxonomy): Bacteria > Acidobacteriota > Vicinamibacteria > Vicinamibacterales > 2-12-FULL-66-21 > JAICSD01. The sequence continues at coordinate 3,270 of JBKJRJ010000432.1, read as the reverse complement.
GAGTGGGAACGCGCCGAAATCGCGCGCAGCTCCGTGGAAGCGATGCTGACGGCCGATCAGGCGCTTCGGGTCAGCCAGCACACCCTCGACCGCTACGCCGGGCCGGCCGCAGACACGCCCTACCCTCTCGAATACGCGTACCACGAGCTCGGCGACGTCGCGGGCCAGCGGGTGGTGGACTTCGGCTGCGGCTCGGGAGCCAACAGCGTCCTCCTCGCCAACCGCGGCGCACACGTCTGGGGAATCGACATCTCCGAAGACCTGCTCCGGCTGGCCCGCCGCCGACTCGCCGTCAGCGGCCGCGAGGGGGGCGCGACGTTCATCGCCGGTTCAGCGCACGACATGCCCTTTCCCGACGCGTCGATTGACGTGGTCTTCGGGATCGCGATCCTTCACCACCTCGATCTGGAGCTCGTGTCCCGCGAGATACGCCGGGTGCTGAAGCCCGGCGGACGCGCCATCTTCCAGGAACCGGTCCGCAACTCCGCGGTCGTGCGGTTTGCGCGGTCGCTGATTCCCTACCGCGCGCCGGATATCTCTCCGTACGAACGCCCGCTGACTGACGCCGAACTGACGCGATTCGCCAGCGGCTTTCGCGAGGCGCACGTGCGCGCCTTCGCGCTGCCGCACGTGCAGATCGGACAGATGCTGCCGGTGGTGAAGACGTGCTGGCGCACGCTGTACAAAACGGACCGGACCCTGCTGGATCGCGCGCCCTGGCTGGCCCGCTACGCCTCGATTCGCGTCATTTCGCTGACCAAATAAGCGGGCCGTCGCGGCCGCTGGTCGACCGGAAGAGAGGCCGCGCCGATCATTTGGCTGACGAGGTGATCCGGAGGTTCTTCGGCGGTTGCGGTGCGGCCGTCATCAACCCGGCCCGGATCGATTCGACCAGCCCGAGCAGGCGGCCAACATCCGCGCCCTCCGGCCTGAGGCCGGATTCGCTCCGCGTCGTCACGGACGTTGTCAGACCCGGGTTGAACGGAGCCTCGAACCGGTTGCCCGCCGGATACCGCGAAGCGTTGCCGCCGCTCAGCCAGTTCCCGGTCATCACTGCGCCGGGAAAATACATCTTCAGCGTCAGCGCCCCCGTGGACGCATCGGCGCCGTTGATGCCGTATTCCCCGTGCGGCGCCGCATTGTTGGTAAACACAAAGCCGGCAATCGCCTTCGGCGCCGTGCCGCTGCCTCCGTATGCGTAGAGCACCGTCGTCCCATCCAGGTCGAAGGTGTTGTGATCGAAGGTGACGTCGCGCGGCTCGTCCCCGATTAACACGGCCCAGCCATTGCCGCCCAGCGCGGTCGTGACGCCATAGACCAGGTTCTCGGTGATGCGGATGCCCTGCGTCTGCAGCGTGGGGTGGTTGGTGTCGAAACCGGAGAGATTGAATCCGGCGGCGGTGGTGCGCACGACATTGTGGCTGAAATCAACCGACTCGATCACGCACCACGTACAGGCGCCATCCTGGTTCCTCGGCGTCAGCACGATGGCGTAGCCGGGTTGCGCGGCGCGCCAGTTGTTCTCGAACAGGTTGTATTCGACCCTGACTCGTCGCGCGCTCTTCAGCTCGAAAACGTTCTTCACCTGCCATAGCGTCCCGTCGGATGGAGGCGTCCCCGCCTTCCCGGCCGCCCCGGTGTCGGTGAACGAGGTGCCGGCCACGGTCCAATACTGCGACGCCCCACCCGCCGTTCTGCCGTACACCTGGTACTCAGTGGCGTCGGGCACCGCCGCCCACGCGATGCTCACCGAGCCTCCAGGCGAGGCCACGGCGATCGCGGCGGACGGCGCCGAATTGCCGGTCGACCCGCTCCCCACCGGGCGCCGCGCCACGATCTTGTAGGTGTAGGCGCCGGCGGCAAGAGCCCCGCCGGGCGCCGGAGCGGCGGTTCCCCCCGAAGGCGACGGGATGATCGGATCGCGCCACGCCATCGGCCGAGACATGTGGTTGTAGCGGACGGACACGTCCTCGCTGACCAGGTTCGGGATCGCTGGATCGCTGCCTCCGAGCAGAAAATTCTCCCCCGCGGCTTCGAGGTAATTGTTCTCGACCGAGAAGGGCCCGGGACCGTTCCACCCGCCGATCGCCTGCGAATCGGCACCCACGGCCTTGATGTCGCTGACGTAGGAGTTGCGCACCGTGACCAGTCGCGCATTGAGCGCAATGCCGCGCTTCTGGCCATACAGCGGATGGCCGTGGACGTAGACCCGATCGAGGACGATCTCGTACGGCACCTGGGACAGCTGCGTTTGAGCATTCGACCCATCGCCGAGCTGGATGATGTCGCCGTAACCCTCCTTCGTGGCCGGAAATTCCAGGAACATCAGCCGCCAGTGGTGCGCCCCGGGCGCCGTGCGCAAGGCCGCCGCGGTGTTCGGCGACACGATCCTGGCGAACCGGGCCGCCGTCGCCGGCGTCACGCGCTGATTCGACGCAGGCAGCGAAGCGTCGGGCAAATCTGTTCGTATCGTGATGGCGGTCGCGCCGGTCGTGACGGGCAGAACGAAGTTGCCGGAGAAAGTCGCGTCGGGCGCCAGCCGCAATTCATCGCCCGGCCGTGCGGCGTTCAAAGCCGTCTGGAGGTTCTCACCCGACCGAACGTACCGAACCTCGGCCATAACGGGGGTTGCAGTTACACAGATCGTAGTCAGAAGAATGCAGGCGCGAACCATACGGATGGGTCAAGCAAAGACAGCGCCGAAAGTCGGAAAGGTATCAGGCCGAGGCGGGTGCGTTGCGGGAGGCGGTGGATGCGGAGGTTTCGAAGGCCCCGGCTGCGATTGCGGGCGATACGCCGCAGGCACGCCGGGGCTCCGAAAAACGCGGTCTTACGCAGCCCGACGAACGGCAGCGGCAAGCCCGATAAGCGCGGTGCCGACCAGGACCATCGCGGCCTCGTCACGCAAACCGGTGACCGGGACTCGAACCTGTTGGACCGCCACGGCCGTGCTGGCTTTAACGTTCGTGGTCTCGGGCGCGGTGGTGGCGGCGGCCACCGGCGACGCCATCACAACACATCCGGCAAAGGCCAAGGAAGCCAGATACTTACGCATGTCATTCCCTCTCACGCCAGCAGTAATATCAAGTTGGATGCCAGCGAAAAACGGCATCACGCTACCCACCTTTCTTCATCACGGGGCCAAGTTTCCTATGTCGAGGTACGACTCTTGAATAGTTGGGCAACAGAATGCCCACATATCCCTTCCGTGTAGCCTGCTGATACAAGATGAAAAAGCCTTACGTTGCCATAGTTGATGACGATGCCGGT
>JBKJRJ010000164.1:0-8071 GCA_046594705.1 Vicinamibacterales bacterium | reverse complement strand
CCGAGCGTGACGCCGCCCGCCGTGGGAGGCGGTGGCGGGCCCTGCTTCCGGATGACGTGGGGGACCACCGGACGGACCGCGTAGCCCTGCCGGTTGATCTGGAGCGAGCCGCGGTTGCCGACGAAGAAGACCCCCCAGTTCTCGATCCCGTCCGCCATGTAGACCTCGCCGTTCGCGAAGGTCATCAGGAAGTTGTCGTAGGTCCACGCGATCGAAAATGTGTCAGGGACCTGTTCGCGATCCGCATCTGGCACCAGGAGAAACGCGCCGCTCGCGGAGGTCTTGAGCGGCACCTTGGCGTCGGCGTTCATGAACCAGTGCGCGATGTCGATGTGATGCGCGCCCCAGTCGCCGATCATGCCGCTGCCGTAGGCGTACCACCCGCGGAACGCCAGCCGCGACGGCTTGAAGGGGCGCTTCGGCGCGTCAAGCTGCCAGAGGTCCCAGTCAAGGCCGGCCGGGACCGGCTGCTCCGCTTCCTTCGCACGCGCGTAACTGCCGGGTTGCACGATGGTGACGTGGGTGATGTTCCCGAGCGTGCCGGCGTCGATGACCTTCTTGGCCTCGGCGAAATGGTCCCAGCTGCGCTGCTGCGTCCCGATCGCCACGACCTGCTTGCTCTTCTTGTAGGCGTCGAGCATGGCGTTGACGCGGGGAATGGAGTTCGAGGCCGGCTTCTCGCAATAGACGTCCTTGCCGGCGGCGATGGCGTCGATGGTGATCTGACTGTGCGAGTGATCGGGGGTGGCGATGAGCACCGCGTCGACGTCTTTGCGGTCGAGGATCCGCCGGTAGTCGACGACGGTCTCGAGCTTGAAGGTCTGACGGGCCGGACTCATCCACTGGTCCAGCTTGGCCTGGTTGACCTCACACGCCGCCACGAAGCGGCAGTCCGGGCCGCCGCTACGGACGAGGGAATCGAAGACGCGACCGGAGCGGTTGCCGCAGCCGATGACCGCCATGCGGACCTGCTGGTTGGCGCCCTGCCAGGCAAACAGCGGACGCGCCGCCGTGACGGCGAGGGCGGCGGCCGAAGTCTCGAGAAATCTGCGCCTGGTTGTCATGTGTACCGGTCTCCTCGGGTCGAGTCGGCCGGGAGTCTATCCTCGATTACAATCACGTGCAATCGATCCATGGGGATTCACATGAACGGCACGCTCCCGATCGGCATCGCCGGCGCACTCCTCGCGGTCACGCTGTCCGGGGTCGCGCAGACTCCGCAGACTGCTCCCGCGACGCCGCAGCCATCCCCATCCGAGCCGCCGGCCGCCGCACGGGGCGGGCGCGGCGCGCCGATGTGGGAGGCCGACTTCTCGAAAAAGGGGACAGTCACCGTTTTGTCCCCGGCCGAACAGGCCAAGCGCTTCTGGCTGCCGCCGGGCTACAAGCTGGAGGCGGTCCTCGCCGATCCAGACATCGAGGAGCCGGCGCAGATCGCCTTCGATGGCAACGGCCGCATGTTCGTCCTCGAGATTCGCGGCTACATGCAGGACGCGGACGGCAACGGCGAGCTCGACCCGGTGGGCCGGATTTCCGTCCACGAAGACAAGGACAACGACGGCAGCTACGAGACCCACGGCGTCTTCGTCGATCGTCTCGTGTTTCCGCGCTTCGTCACGCCGATCGGCGCCAACGCCGTCCTGACCAAGGAATCGAACGCCGACGAGGTGTGGCAGTACACCGACACCGACAACAACGGCGGCGCGGACAAGAAGGAACTGTTCGCGACCGGGCTCGGCCGCCTGATGAACGTCGAGCACCAGGAGAGCGGGTTCGTGTGGGGCCTCGACAATTGGATCTACAGCACGATCAACGCGGCGCGCATCCGCTGGACGCCCTCCGGCGTGTTGCGCGAGCCCACCGGATCGAACGGCGGGCAGTGGGGCGTCACGCAGGACAACTACGGCAAGATGTGGTTCCAGGCGGGGGCCAGCGGCATGCCGGGCTACTTCCAGTTCCCCGTCCACTACGGCACCTTCCCCTACCCGCAGCAGTTCGAGCCGGACCTCAGCATCACCTGGGGGGCGCCGGTGCTGATCGCCGATATGCAGGGCGGGATGAGCGCGGTCCGCATGCCCGACGGATCGCTGGCGCGCGCGACGGGCGCCGCCGGCAACGACATCTACCGCGGCGATCGGCTACCGAAGGATCTGGCCGGCGACTACCTCTACGGCGAAGCGGTCGCGCGCATCGTCCGGCGCCTGCACCCCGTCACCGCCGAGGGGCTGACCCAGCTGAAGAACGCGTATCCCCTGTCGGAGTTCATCAGGTCCACCGATCCGCTGTTCCGTCCCGTGGACCTCACGACCGCGCCGGACGGCACGCTGTACATCACCGACATGTATCGCGGGATCATTCAGGAGTTCCAGTGGTCCGGACCAGGCACCTACCTGCGCCGGCGGATCGAGCAGTACGGGCTGGACAAGATCGTCCGGCACGGCCGCATCTGGCGGCTCACCTACGAGGGGATGGGGCGCCGCACGGCGCCGCCGCGGATGCTGGGCGAGAGCGCGCCGCAGCTGGTGGCCCACCTCAGCGATCCCAACGGCTGGTGGCGCGACACCGCGCAGCAGCTGCTCGTGCTGAAGCAGGACAGATCGGTCGTGCCGGCGCTGAAGGTGCTGACGCAGCCATCCTCCGGGCAGCTTGCGCGCATCCACGCGCTCTGGACCCTCGAAGGGCTCGGCGCCGCCGACGCTCAGGTGACCCGCCCGTTGATGCAGGACGCCGACCCGCAGATCCGCATCCAGGCGATCCGCGCGAGCGAGACCGCCTACAAGGCCGGCGACAGGTCGCTCGCCGCCGACTACGCCACGATGACCCGGGACGCGGACGCCGCGGTCGTCCTGCAGGCCATGATGACGCTCAACACGCTGAAGATCGCGGACGCCAGGACGGTGATCGCCTCGATCCAGGGCGCGCAGCCCGCGAAGGGTGTGCAGCTCGTCGCATCGGCCATCCTCAAGCCCGCCGGACGCGGCGGGGATGGCGGCGGCAGCGTGCGCTACACGGCGGACGAACAAGCCGCGCTCGACAAGGGCGGCGAGATTTACACCCAGGTCTGTGCCGCCTGTCACGGGGACGATGGGCGCGGCACTCCCACGCCGGACGCAGGCAGCCTGGGGCCCTCACTCGTGTCGTCGCCGCGCGTGCTCGGCCACTACGAGTACGTGATCAAGACGCTGCTGCACGGGCGCACGGGATCGCTGAACGGCGGTGCCTCTCCCGGCGTGATGGTTGCGATGGGTCAGAACGACGATGCCTGGATCGCCGCGATCGCCTCCTACGTTCGCAATTCGTTCGGTAACCGGGCGGCGCTCATCGCGCCGGCCGATGTCGCGCGCGTCCGCGCGGCCACCGCCAAGCGCAGGCAGCCATGGACGGGGCCGGAACTCGAGGCCTCGATGCCACGCCTGGCGGTCCGTGGTCCGGCCTGGAAGGCGACCGCCAGTCATAACCTGGCGACCGCGATGAACAGCTTCAGTATTCAGCCATGGTCCTCCGGCGTGCCGCAGCAGGCGGGCATGTGGTTCCAGGTCGAGCTGCCGGAGGCGCTGCAGCTGTCGGAGATTCAGTTCGAGTCGGCTGCTGTCGCTCCCGAGAACGTGCTGGCGGTGCCGGGCGCGCCGACGCGCACACCGAGCGGGGGCGGACGTCGAGGCGGTGCGGGCGCAGCTGCCCCGCCCGCACCGCCGCCGGGATTTCCGCGGGCCTACCTCGTCGAGGTGTCGACGGAGGGGACCGTTTGGCAGCGTGTCGCGGCAGGCAGGGGCACGGCCGTCGCCACCCGTATCAACTTCTCCCCCGTCCGGACGAAGTACGTGCGGATCACACTGACGGCCGGCGCAGCGGATGCGGCCCATTGGTCCATCCAGCGCTTGCAGTTGTTCGAGGCGGCCGACGCCGCCGCGCGCGTGGCGCGGTAGACCGTTCCAGGTATTTATGGGATCCAAGGTTCGAATGTTGAAAACGCTTGCGACTGTGCTGATGGCTATGACACTGGCGAGCCCCGCCGCGGCGCAGACGGGCGGTGCGACGCTACTGGTCGAGGCGCGAGACCCGACTGGCGCGTCGGTGCCCGGCGTGCTGGTCACCATGACCAGCGAGGGCACCGGGTTGGAACGCGCCGGGGTCACCGTCGATGACGGCACGGTCTGGCTGGTACGGCTGCCCGCCGGCGTCTACAACCTCAGCGCGGTGCGGGGCGGGTTCAAGACCGAGGTCATCCAGCGCATTCAGCTCGAGGCCGCCGCCCGGGGCCGCATCACGCTCCTGCTGAAGGCGGGCGACTACACCGAGCAGGTGGTGGTCGAGGCGGGGGCCTCGACGCTGCGCATCGGGAACAGCGCCGTCGGCGCGGTCTTCGACGGGGAGACCCTCCTGGAGCTGCCGGTCGCGAATCGGGAAGCACTGGAATTCGCCGCGCAGGCGCCCGGCATGGCACCCCCCGCGCCCGGTTCGCGGCTCTCGACGCAGGGGAACACCGGTGTCAACAGCGCCGGCGCGCGCGAGTCGGCGAACAACTACCTGCTCGACGGCGTCGACAACAACGACCAGTTCCTGAATCGCCTCGTCATCAACCCCAGCCTCGACGCCATCCAGGAGTTCTCCGTCCTCCAGAACACCTACGACGCGGAGTACGGGCGCAGCGCCGGAGCGCAGCTCAACATGGTCCTCAAGTCGGGGACGCGGACCCTGCACGGATCGATCTATGAGTTCTTCCGCCATTCCACGCTGGATGCGGCGAACGCGCTCGCCACTGCGGGCGACGCCAAGCCGTTGCGCCAGCGCCACCAGTTCGGCGGGACGCTCGGCGGGCCGCTGCGGCTGTCGCGGTCCTTTTATTTCCTGAACGCCGAAGGGATCAACGGCCGCGAAGCCGACACCCGGCAGGCCCACGTCCCGACCGCGGCCGAGCGCGCCGGAGATTTCAGCGCGTCGGGCGTGGCGGTTCGCGATCCGTTCACCGGCCAGCCCTTCGCCGGTGGGATCATCCCCGGCTCACGGATCAGCGCCGCCGGAGCCGCCGCCGCGCGCCTCTACCCGGTGCCCAACCGCGCGGATAGGCAGGCGAACTTCGTCTCGTCGCCGCTGAACGACCGGAGCGCCGGCCAGTTCACGGTCAAGACCGATCACACGGTGTGGCGCGGCAGTCCCCTGAGTCTTCGCTACAGTTTCAGCCGCGACTCCCGCGACACCCCGTTTCCGGTCCGCTCGCGCAACCTGCCGGGTTTCGGGATTTCCGTCCTCGATCAAGGGCACAATTTCGGCGCCGGGCTGACGCGCGCGCTCACGGCGCGGATGTTCAACGAGCTGCGGATCGGCGTGAACAGTTTGCGGCGGGAGAACCTGCCCCAGAGCGCGGGGACCAACCCGTTCACCGCGCTCGGGATCGCCGGGCCGCCGCTCACGGCCGCCGACCAGGGCTTCCCCACACTGGTGGTGTCGGGCTTCGAAACGCTCGGCGACGATCCGAATCTGCCCGTGGTGCGCCGGACCCGTACGATCCACATCGTCGACGCCATGACGTTCGATCGCGGCCGGCACCACATCAAGGCCGGCGGCGAGATCCGCGCCTACCGATCCGACGGCTACAACCACCTGTTCGCGCGCGGCCAGGCGGTCTTCACCGGCGCGCTCACCGGCCACCCGGTCGGCGACCTGTTGCTCGGTTTCCCGACGCTGTCGCTGCTCGGCGTCAACGACAACCGCCAGGCGCTGCGCACCTGGGCGGCCAACGGTTTCGTGCAGGACGACTGGCGGCCGACGCCGAGACTGGCGATCAACCTCGGCCTCCGCTACGAGTTCAACGCACCGCCGTACGACGCCGATAACCGCATGCGCATCCTGAACCTGGACACGCTGCAGCTGCAGGACGTCGGGGCGAATGGCGTGTCGCGGTCGGGGCTGCGCGGCGATCGCAACGACGTCGCGCCGCGCGCCGGCTTCAGCTGGGACGTGACCGGCAACAGCGTGTGGCTCGTGCGCGGCGGCTACGGCATCTTCTACGACTCGGGGACGCTGATCGAAAACTCCGCGCTGTACTTCAATCCGCCCTACTTCGGGCTGCAACTGTTCTTTACCGGAGCCCAGCCGCTCACCCTGGCGAATCCGTTCCCGGCCGGGCGGGGGGTGACGCCGCGCGCCTCGATCAATACGCTCGACCCGAAGATGCGGACGGGTTATTCGCAACAGGCCAGCCTCGGACTCGAAGGGGTCGTCGCCGGAACCACGACGGCCGTCCGCTACGTGACGGCGCACGGGCGGAATCTGGCGTCGAAGCGCAATCTGAACCAGGCGCTGCCGGGTCCGGGCACCATCGATTCCCGTCGTCCCCTCGCGACGCTCGGCGACGTCCTGCTCATCGAGTCGGGCGCGTCATCGAGCTATCACGCGCTCGAGCTGAGCGCGGTGCGGCGTCCGCGGCGCGGCGTGTCCTTTCGGGCGGCCTACACGCTGGCCACGTCGATGGACGACACCTCGTCGTTTCTCGCGAGCGACGGCGACGACAACACGCCGCAGGACAGCCGCAATCTCGCGGCTGAGTGGGGCCCGTCGGCCTTCGACGTGCGGCAGCGCCTCGTGCTGACCACGCAATGGTCCGGACCGCGCAGCTGGGGGTGGCGCATCGCGCGGAACTGGCAGGCGAGCGCCGTGTTCACCGCGCAATCGGGCCGGCCCTTCACGCCACGGGTGAGTGTCGACAACAGCAACACCGGCAACGTCGGCGGCGGCACCTTCGCCTACGACCGGCCCAACGTCGTGACCGGCACACCTCCGGCCGGCGCCCGCACGGTCACCTACGCCGGACAGACATTCGTCATCGCGCCGCGGTACACCTTCGGCACCGCCGGGCGCAACAGTCTGGTCGGGCCCGGCTACGCGGCGCTGGACGCCTCGGTCAGCCGGAACGTGGCCGTCGGCGGCCGCCGCCTGCTGACGCTGCGGATGGAGATCTTCAACGCTCTGAACCGGAAAAATCTGCAGCTGCCGGACAGTTTCGTCGACCGTGCGACCTTCGGCCGATCGCTCTCGGCGTCCCCGCCGCGCCAGATCCAGTTCGCCGCGCGGTTTGCCTTCTAAGGAGCACTCATGACGGTTTTTCTGACACGGCGTAGGTTTCTCGAGCGCGCGGCCTGCGCCAGCGCGCTGCTGGGAATCGCGCGACCGGCTACAGCGGCGGACAGCCTTGGGCGCCGAAGCCTCGACGACCTGTCCGCCGTAGCTTCAGCGAAGGCGGCAGGCGGCTGGTTCGTCTCCTTGAACGGATCCCTGACCCGCGGCGTGAGCGGCGCCGACAAGCTGCGCCTCGCGGCCGCCACCGGCTACGGCGGCGTCGACTGGGACCTGGGACCGGCCAGGACCGCCGGACTCGAGGCGACGCGCGCGTTGCTCGCGGAATTGAAGATCAGGCCCACCATCGTGAACCTGCCGATGGCGCGGCCGCTGCCCTTCGGCGGCGAACAGACGGCCTTTCAGCAGGCGCTGACGCAGCTGGCCGACGATGCCGCATTCACGGCGGGAATCGGCTGCCAGAAGATGATGGTGGTGCTGCCGGCCTCGACGACCGAGCCCAGACCGGAGCAGCTCACGCTCGTCAGGGATCGCCTCGCCGCCGTCGCGGCGGTGCTGCAGCGATCGCAGATTCGCCTCGGCCTCGAGTTCCTCGGACCGTTGTATTTCCGGCAGGGACGCGCCGGCGGCCCTCCGGCTGCGCCCTTCATCTGGAACATGCCTGACGCCCTCGCGCTCGCCAAGGACTGCGGGCCCAACGTCGGCGTCATCCTGGACGCCTGGCACTGGCATCATTCGGGCAGCACGACGGCCGACATCCTGGCCGCCGACAAGTCGCGCATCGTGCATCTGCACGTCTCCGACGCGAAGGAGACGCTGCCGGCAGACGTGCGCGACAATCAGCGCCTCATGCCAGGTGAAGGCATCATCGATCTCATGGGCTTCTTCACCGCCCTGAAGAAGATCGGCTATGCGGACGGCATCAGTCCGGAACCGCTCGGTCGGATTCCTCCGGAGATGACGCCGCAAGAGGCCGCTCGCCTGGCGCTGCAGACGA